>NZ_QRWO01000015.1:4719-61703 GCF_003459655.1 Collinsella sp. AF19-1LB | reverse complement strand
CGGGCCGCGCGGCAAGGAGATATATTGCCAGACCGCGAAGCCCTGTGGGACGTCAATTCCACTCTTCACAAGTCCTACACAACATATCGCTTTCTATAGCTAATAGAAAGACTGGTGCGGATCTTCCGCACGTATCAGATGATGACCCTTTGGTTCAGGAATATATAGAGATCGGTCACCTGTAAGTGTCTATCTACCCGCGCTTTTAGCAATGTAAACCGCGCTTCAGATAAAAAGAGGGAGCGCCGCGCACAACGCGACACTCCCCTAGCGATTCAAGAGAATCTATTAGGCCTCGAGAGCCTTCTTGGCGATGGTAGCCAGCTCGTTGAAGGACTCGATGTCCTCGTAAGCCATCTGAGCCAGGACCTTGCGGTCGAGCTCGATGCCGGCAACCTTCAGGCCGTGCATGAACTGAGAGTAAGAAATATCGTTCAGGCGAGCAGCAGCGTTGATACGAGTGATCCAGAGAGAACGGATCTCGCGCTTCTTGTTGCGGCGATCACGATACTGATACTGCAGGGAGTGCTGGACCTGCTCTTTAGCATGCTTGTAAGTACGCGAAGCGGCACCGTAGTAACCCTTCGCACGGTGCATAACGGTACGGCGCTTCTTCTTGGCGGCAACAGCGCGCTTAATACGTGCCATGTTCTATCAACTCCTAGACGGTAAAACGAAAAACGGGAACGCGAACTTAGGCGAGACGCGACTTGATGACCTTGCGGTCGGCAGCGGCGATCTCGGTCTCCTGACGGAAGCCACGCTTACGCTTGGTGGACTTCTTGCTCAGGATGTGGCTCTTGAAAGCCTTGGCGCGCATAAGCTTGCCGGTACCAGTCTTGCGGAAACGCTTCTTGGTGCCGCTGTGGGACTTCATCTTAGGCATGAAATACTCCTTAATCGGTTACAGAACACTAGTTACTTGCTATCGCTTGCCGCTTTATCCTCATCGAAGGCGCCCTTAATCGGGGCGAGCAGCATAAGCATGTTACGGCCTTCCATCTTAGGCTTGGACTCGACCGTAGCGTAAGGCTTGAGATCCTCGGCGAGACGCTCGAGAACGTTAAGGCCCTGCTCCGGGTGAGCCATCTCACGGCCGCGGAACATGATGGTGATCTTAACGCGTGCTCCCTTCTTGAGGAAACGCAGAACGTGGCCCTTCTTGGTCTCGTAGTCGCCAACGTCGATCTTGGGTCGGAACTTCATTTCCTTGACCTCGACCTTGGACTGGTTCTTACGAGCAGCCTTGGCCTTCATGGCCTGCTGGTACTTGAACTTACCGTAGTCCATGACCTTGCAGACCGGCGGCTCCGCGTTGGGAGCGATCTCGACCAGGTCGAGACCCTGATCGTCGGCGACGCGCTGGGCATCGCGGATGGCGAACAGGCCGAGCTGAGAGCCATCGACGCCAATCAAACGACACGAAGATGCAGTGATCTCGTCGTTGATGCGGGTGTCATCAGACTTAGCTATTTTCCCTACCTCCATTCATAAAAAAATAACCCGGCGCTTCTCAGCAACCAGGTCGTACACATAGACTTCCTCGATTTGAGGAAGGGAATCTAAGTTGTATGACCAGCCAGCTGCTCATTGGCGCCAAAAGGTGGGAACCCTCAGGTTCCTCTTTAGGGCATTGTGGGAACAACGCCTTGCGAATAATAACACGTACAGCGCGTTATCACATTACGTACACGAAAAAGGGACCTTGACCCCCTTGAACACTCGCTTGCATGTATGGTGCTCGAGGCGAGACTCGAAGGGCCTTCGCTTCGCGAAGCCCCGGGCTTCGGGCGCGTGGCGCCCTCGCCACGCTCCGCTACAAACAGGCCACAGGCCTGTTTGCTTAACGCTTCGCGCGCTCACGCGAGTTCGGCACGAAAAAGGGGGCCGCAACCCCCTTGAACGCTCACTTGCATGTATGGTGCCCGAGGCGAGACTCGAACTCGCACGTTGTTGCCAACGGTGGATTTTGAGTCCACTGCGTCTGCCAATTCCGCCACTCGGGCACGCAATGCGTGAGTTAGTTTATCACAGCTTTCTACCGATTAGTCCGAAAATGGAACTTCGAGCATTTCGATGAGTTCGACCGTGCGGAGCATCTCGCGCCGACGGCATCCGCGACCGTCGACCGAAGCCTCACCCATCTGGTTATCGTAAGGGTCCTCGCGCATGCCGTCGAAAGAGGGCTCAAACTCTGCCTGGAATCGATTGTTGGCCACCATACGCCACGGGTCGAGATTGCCAAAGTAGTGACGGCGGCGCCACTCCTCCCCCATCCTGCGAGCAGAAGATCCAAATGACACGTCGGCGTTGAGCCAACCGGTCTGCGGCGTATAGAACTCTGCCCAGTCGTGCGACCCCACCGAATCGGGCGCAACGTACAGGCCGCTCTGCCAACGGGCAGGCACGCCCGCGATACGGCACATGGTGATAAACGTGAGCGCCATAACGCCGCAATCGCCGCGGAGCGAATGCGCGCAGTCATCGACAATAGATCCCAAAAGCAAGTACGGCGGCTGATAGCGATAGTCGATATGCTGCGTCAGGTAATCATAGATAGCACGGGCGCGATCGAGCGGATCCTCGAGTCCGTCAACAACACCGGCCGTCAGCTGCAGCAGATACGGCGTGAATGCAATGTGCGGACGGTCCTCGGAAATATCCTCGGGCAGAGGCGCGTCCATACGCGGATGAACCGGAAGTGTGCCACCGTAGACATCACAATAAGCAGCATCGATGTGATAGCGATAGGTCGCCGAGAATGAGCGCTCACTCGAAGAAGACCACGAGACGGTACGCGCCGAAGCGTTCGCGGGAGCAACAGCACCCTCCGGCGTCATGTCGAGAATGTCGACCCGAGACTGCTGGCGGCAGGTGGCGGCAACGGGAAGCCAAGCGCGAACGGTCTCCCCCTCTAGAGCGCCGGGGACAGACACAGACGCTTTAAGCGTAATGACGCGAGCCAATCCGTTTTGCGACTCCATCTCCTTGAGCATCTCGTTGCGCAGTGCAATTCCGTCCGTAGGATCGGGACGCATGCCGGGGACCTCTTTGGGATATACGCGAAGCGAATCGAGGAAGTTGTCGAGAACGAACAGCTCGCCATCGATAAAGCGCCAGTCAATACGCTTACGGTCAATCAGATCGTCAAACTGCTCCTCGGTAAACTCAGGCCACTCCTCGCGAATCATCGTAATAGCCTGATCGCGCGACACCGAAAAATGAAGCGGCGTCTCGAGCATGCGATACCGCTCGGCACGAACACAAGCAGCCAGCGAAGGCTCGGGGTTCTGCTCCAAAAGGCGATCGCAGGCAGCAACAGCCTGCGTCAAATACCCGGCATCCTTAAGACGAAAAATCTCGGGCGGCAGTCCAACATCGAGATGACGAAAGTCATCACAGCGAACATCAGCAGAGCAACCAACTGGACCCTCGTCAATAACCTTCCCATCCGAAGGCAGCACATTAATAACAGCCATACCAAACTCCAAGTCATTAGAACTCTTGAAGCCCATTGTAGCGAGATAAAAAAGAAAGCCCCAATAAAGGAACCCTCAACACCGATAAACGGTACCTAGAAAAAATGAATTCAGCCCAGTAACCCTGTAGCGAGTTAACGAAGGAGGCCCCGTTTCCCCGGAGTTGATTCCGTCGCGCGACTTCTAGCGAAGCCAGTAGCCACCTTAATTCAGACTCGTAACCCTGCGGCGTTAAACGAAGGAAGCCCCGTCCCCCGGAACTGTTTCCTTGGCGCGACTTCTGGCGAAGCCAGGTGAGCGCAAAGGAAACAGTGTAGGGAGACGGGGCTTCCGGCGGGAAGTTTAGCGACGCTTACGCCTTGTTGACGGAGCCAAACTCCTCCATGAGCTCCTTGGTGCGGGCAACGATGTTCTCGCGACCAGGCTTGAGGAGCTTGCGGGGGTCAAAGCCCTTGCCCTGCTGATCCTTGCCAGCCTCGATATACTCGCGAACGCCCTTGGCGAA
Organism: Collinsella sp. AF19-1LB; assembly: GCF_003459655.1. Classification (NCBI taxonomy): domain Bacteria; kingdom Bacillati; phylum Actinomycetota; class Coriobacteriia; order Coriobacteriales; family Coriobacteriaceae; genus Collinsella; species Collinsella sp. AF19-1LB. The sequence continues at coordinate 57,719 of NZ_QRWO01000015.1, read as the reverse complement.
GACGAGCTGCAGATCGGTGTTGACGTTGATCTTGGAGATACCCAGGGAGATGGCCTTCTTGATCTGATCCTCGGGGATGCCGGTGCCACCGTGCAGGACGAGGGGCAGGTCGCCGGTCTGAGCCTTAATCTCGCCCAGGCGCTCGAAGGAAAGGCCAGCCCAGTCGGCAGGGTACACGCCGTGGATGTTGCCGATACCGCAGGCGAGGAAGTCGACGCCCAGGTCAGCAATCTGCTTGCACTCAGCAGGATCAGCGAGCTCGCCGCTGGAGGTCACGCCGTCCTCGGTGCCGCCGATGCCGCCGACCTCGGCCTCGATGGACATGCCCTTGGAGTGGGCAAGCTCAACGAGCTCCTTGGTGCGGTCGAGGTTAAGCTGGAAGGTCTCCTCGTGAGAGCCGTCATACATGATGGACGTGAAGCCGGCCTCGATGCACTTGAAGCAGTCCTCGTAAGAACCGTGATCGAGGTGAAGGGCGACGGGAACGGTAACGCCCGTGGCCTCGACGGCAGCCTTGACCATGTCGGCGCAGACCTTGAAACCGCCCATCCACTTAGCGGCACCAGCGGTGCACTGAAGGATCAGCGGAGACTTGGCCTCCTCGGCGGCCTGGAGAATAGCCAGGGTCCACTCGAGGTTGTTGGTGTTGAAGGCACCGAGAGCGTACTTGCCGGCCTCGGCCTTCTTGAGCATGTCTGCTGCGTTGACGAGCATAAAAGAAACCTCCTGTAAGGTTGCTCCGATAACGCCTGAGATTTTACCACGACATACCCGAGCATAAACGTTCGTTTGTTCACGAATACCATCCGATTGGACAAATTTTGACCGTTTGCCCCACAGAATCGACCCACTGGGGAAAATAGCTTGACGATTGAGCGGTCTTCGTGATTCGAAAGACGGCTTCGAGCCTACATCTGCATAAACGGATTCTGCATAAGTTCGCGCGCCATCGTGGTCGAATCGCCATGGCCCGTCAAGCAAACGGTATCGGGCGGAAGCGTCTTGGCAAGTTTGGAGAGCGAGCGCATAATCGCCGCCTCGTCACCGCCAGAAAGATCGGTACGACCGTGGCTGCCCGGGAAAAGCGTGTCGCCCACAAAGGCGATGTTCCCCTGCTCGGTCGCGGCGAACAGGACGATGCCGCCCGGCGTATGCCCCGGCGTCTCGATCACCTGCAGGCAGATATCGCCCAATTCAATCGTATCGCCCTCGGCAAGCAGCCGCGTCGGCTCGCCCGGATCGGGCGTCTCAATACCCCACATGGCGCGCTGCTCCTCGATATTTGCGCGAGGCACCGTCACGTCCTTAGCGCACAACTCATATAGTGCGCTGTCGCCAACGACAGCTCGAACCCCGGCGACCCCGCCAACATGGTCGGCATGACCGTGCGTGCAGACAGAGCCGAGTACGCGAACTTCGGGATGCGCGGTGCGGATATGCTCCACAAGACGCTCGCCCTCCCACGCCGGATCGACGATTAAGCACTCGTCATTCGAAATCACGGCGTAACTGTTGGTCTGAATCGGGCCGTTGACGAGTGCCTCAATCGAAGCTGCACCTCGGGGTGTCAGGTCCAAAGTCATATCGCCCATGCGCATACCCTCCTTCTAAAATACGTTCGAGGCACCAAACGATGCCTCGAACGTAACCAATATCTATGATGCTGAGAGGCTCTCGCACCTACACACGGCGCTTGAGCTGAGCTCCGCCTTCGCCGGGCATAAGACGGCGAGCGTCGTAGACCGAATCGACACTGCTGATGGAAGCCAGCAGCGGATCCAGACCGCTCGCGTCCGAGATCTCGACCATAAAGCGCAGGGTTGCAATACCCTCGCGGTTGGTCGACGTGGCGGCAGAAAGGATATTACCGCCCGCATCGCCAATGGCAATGGTGACATCCTTGAGCAGGCCCATGCGGTCCAGGCACTCGACCACGATCTCGACCTGGAAGAGGGTGTCGGCAGCGCCGTCCCACTCCACATCGATCATGCGCTCGGGATGTTCCATGAGACCCTTGACGTTAGGGCAGTTGGCGCGATGCACCGAAACGCCGCGACCGCGCGTGATGAAGCCGACGATGTCGTCGCCCGTCACGGGGTTGCAGCAATGAGCCAGACGGACCAGCAGGCCGCTGTTGCTCTCGCCCTTGACGATAATGCCGTTACTGGCGCTCTTGCCGCGCTTTTGCGGCTTGCGGTTGGAGCCGCGAGCGGGCTGCTTCACGACCTCGGCGATAGCCTCGGCCTTGGTGAGCTGTTCCTCGGGCTTGGGGTCCAAGATTTGCTCGACCTTATTGCCCACAGCGCGCGGGGCAACCTTGCCGGCGCCGACGGCGGCAAACAGGTCCTCGAGCTGCTTGAAGTTAAACTGCTCCGCCACGGCGTTGAGTGCACGCGTCGAACGCGGCGTAGAAATGCCATAGCCACGCTTACGCAGGTCCTTGGCCAGCATATCGCGACCGGCGGCAGCGTCGTCGTCCTTGGTCGCGGCGGCAAAATAGCGGCGGATCTTTGACTTGGCGGAAGGTGTCTTAACGATCTTGAGCCAATCGCGCGACGGCTTGGAACTCTTGTTAGTCAGGATTTCAACGCGGTCGCCCGTCTTGATCTCGTGCGTGAGCGGAGCCACCGCACCGTTGATTTTGGCGCCGACGCAGTGGTTTCCCACCTCGGTGTGAACGGCATAGGCAAAGTCGAGCGGCGTGGAGCCGGCACGAAGCGCCATGACCTCGCCTTTGGGCGTGAAGACAAAGATCTCCTGATCGAACAGATCGACCTTCAGCGAGTGCAGGTATTCCTTGGCATCGGTGATCTCGTCGGAAGCCGCCCAATCGAGCGAATGCTTGAGCCAGTTGATCTGGTCGTCCAAACGTTGAGCGTCATTGGTCTTGGAAGCAGACGATCCGCCCGACTTCTTATATAGCCAGTGGGCGGCAATGCCGTACTCGGCCTGCTCATGCATCTCGTAGGTTCGAATCTGAATCTCGAGCGGACGAGCCGTAGGGCCGATGACCGTCGTGTGGAGCGACTGGTAGTTATTGACCTTAGGCATGGCGATATAGTCTTTAAAGCGACCAGGCATGGGGTGCCACAGCGTATGCACCGCACCGAGCGTGGAGTAGCAATCGCGCACCGAATGGGTAATTACACGCAGCGCCACCAGGTCGTAGATCTCGGAGAACTCCTTGCCCTTGCGCTTCATCTTTTGGTAGATGGACCAATAGTGCTTGGAGCGGCCGTTGATCTGGAAGTCCTCCAGACCAATGCGGTTGAGCTCATCGGTAAGCGTCTTGATGGTCTCGGCAAGGTAGCGTTCGCGGACCTCGCGCGACTCAGCTACCATACGCGCGATGCGCTGGTAGGCATCGGGCTCCAGGTAGAAGAAGGACAGGTCCTCGAGCTCCCACTTAATAGAGCTCATGCCCAGGCGGTCGGCCAAGGGCGCGTACACGTCCATGGTCTCGCGAGCCTTAAACAGGCGACGATCCTCGCGCAGGGCTGCCAGCGTTCGCATGTTGTGCAGACGATCGGCAAGTTTAACGATGATGACGCGGATGTCCTTGGACATGGCGAGGAACATCTTGCGCAGCGTGAGCGCCTGCTTCTCGTCCATGCTGTCGACTTCGATGTTGGTGAGCTTGGTCACGCCATCGACGAGCTCGGCCACCGTATCGCCAAACAGGCCGGAAACATCGGTGAGCGAGGTCTCGGTATCCTCGACAGTATCGTGCAGCAGCGCGGCGCACACCACATCGCAGTCCATCTTGAGATCGGCCAAAATGATGGCAACCTCGACGGGATGGTTAATGTACATCTCGCCCGAGCGGCGCTTTTGGTTGCAGTGCTTCTCGGCGGCAAAGCAGTAGGCCTGCTCAACCTTAGAAAAGTCGTCCTCATTCATATATTTGAGGCACAGGCGCTCCAGCTTGTCGTAGCTGTCCGCCATAATCTCGGGCGGCAGCTCATCGGCATGCTTATAGTGCTCCATCTCCGAAAACGGCTGGAGGGTGGAATCATGGGCGGTACGGGCTGCGGCATCCATCGAGGTCCCCTTCCCCTAGGCCCGCGGTACGATCGGGCGGTTAACTTTGGCTAGCATATCAGAAGCGCACGAATCGAGCGCCCAGCTCCGGAAAGCCGAAAACTCCATGCGCGAGCGCAAGCCCTCCAAATAGCGAATTGACCTGCTCAATTGCACGCGGCCGGGGTTTTCGGCCATCGCGATGCGACGAGTGTCGTCAAACCCCGAAACTCGACAGAAACCAAGCTCTTCGAAGATTCCCAGGCCGCTTTCCACCGAACGCTCGTCGACCGGCGTGCGAGCATCGATGGCAAGGCACATCTGCGCGATGTCGATATCGCTCGCACTAAAGGAATCGTCCCCGGTTTTGCCGCGGTTGGAGCGCCACATGGTCTGCAGCGCGCGATAGAGCGTGACGAGCTCGTCGCGCTCGGGCGCATAGCAGTCGAGCAGGCGCTCGTTAATGCGGGCGTCGCGCGACGAATAGAGCAGATGGATCACGGCGGGCTGGCCATCGCGGCCGGCACGTCCGCTCATCTGGTTGAACTCGATGGCGCCAAACGGCATGTGGTAGAGCACGACATGACGGATATCGGGCAGGTTGACGCCCTCACCGAAGGCCGAAGTTGAAACGATGCAGCTGAGACTTCCGTCTCTAAAGGCTTCCTCAACACGGCGGCGATCGGAGCGCGCAAGCCCGGCGTTATAGAACGCGATATGGGTCGCACAGTCGGGAACGCGTTTGCGCAACGTCTTGGCAAGCGCCACGGACTGGTCGCGCGAGTTCACGTAGATAACGGTCTTCTCCCCCGTCGCCACGATCGACACCAGGCGATTTTCGCGGCTCGCAAGGTCACGGTCGTCCTCGAGTTGCAGGTTCTCGCGAACGGTCTCGTCGACCACCGTCCTGGTAATCGGCAATACACGAGCAAGCTCCGCCACGACCGGGGCCGTCGCGGTAGCCGTTGCCGCCATGACAACGGGGTCGCCCAGGGCTTTGAGGATATCGGGCATGTCGAGGTATGCGCTCCGGTCGCCGCCTTTGGCAAGACCGGCATGGTGCGCCTCGTCGATAACGACAAAGCCGATGCGTCCAGAACGTGCAAAGCGATCGCGATGGATAGACAGGAACTCAGGCGTCGTGAGAACAATGCCGGTGCGGCCCGAAGCCAGGCCGGCAAACACGTCATCGCGCGCCGCCTCCACGGTCTCGCCGGTCAGCACGCCAACGCCAATGCCGAGCGCGGCCATCGTCGAGGAAAGGTGATAGGCCTGGTCGGCAACGAGCGCGCGCAGCGGATAGACAAAGATACTCGCACGCCCGCGAAGAACCGCCTCGCGCGCGGCATGCACATGGAAGATAAGAGACTTGCCGCGCCCCGTTCCCATAACGGCCAGAACACTTTGGTGATCGGCCAGGGCATCGAGCGCCTCGACCTGCGCGCGGTGCGGCTGGTTCGATCCGATAAAGCTGTGAATGAGCGAGCGCGTGAGCTCGGTATAGGAAAGTTGGGCAAGCGTCTCGCGTTTACGCGACTCCAGGCGCAGGCCAGAATCCGCCGGTTGTACGCCGCGGCGAAGCTCACATGCCGGATCGTCGATATTGGGTGCCGTGGTATCGCGCACCAAGACATCTTTGATCATGAGCTTGGGCTTCACACGTCCCTGCCAATGCTCGGCCACGGCCTCGAACACCAAATCGACGGCGCTATCGCAATTGATAAGCCTATCGATCTGCGGCACACGAAACATGATGGCCGGCACACTCGTGGCGCCATCCGTCGCCACGAAGCGCATATGCTCGCCGGTCTTGCCCACCACGGCGCGATCGCACATCGTCACGCCCTCGGCAGCCAACAGCGGCACCTTATTACCCTGGCCAAACGGCTCAAGGCGAGAAATCTGCTCGATGGTCTCGATATTCAATTCGGAAAGGTCGACCGTGGCGGCAACCTCATCGGTGTCCTCAAAGTCCTCGGCGGGAAGCTCGGACAACACGGCGGAAAGGCGACGACGGAACTCGTCGAGCTTGGACGCCTCGATGGTCACGCCCACCGCACCGGCATGCCCGCCGCGGCGAATCAGCAGGTCGGAACAGCGCTCGACGGCTTCGAACAGGTTGACCTTGCCCACCGAGCGGCCCGAGCCACGTGCTATACCGTCCTCGATAGAGAAGAGCAACGCCGGCACGTGATATCGGTTGGTAAGGCGGCTCGCCACGATGCCTTTAACGCCCTCGTGCCAGCCCTCGCCACCCACGACGATTGCGCGACCGCCATCATAGGTCTCCTCGACCTTTGCCATGGCATCACGCGTGAGCTCCGCCTCAATCTCGCGACGCTGACGGTTGATCTCCTCGAGCTCGGCCGCCAGTGCACTTGCTTCGATAGGATCGCGGGCAAGCAGCAGGTCGAGCGCCAGCTTGGGATCGGCCATGCGGCCGGCGGCGTTTAAGCGGGGAATGAGCGAGAACGATAGACCGTCCGCCGTAATGGTAGCCAGATCGGCCTTGGCGAGCGCTGCAAGCGCGATGTAACCGGGACGAGCCGTCACGCGCATCTGCTGGATGCCCTCGGCGACCAGTGCGCGATTCTCGGGCGTGAGCGGCATCATGTCGGACACGGTACCCAGTGCCGCGACCTCAATCAGCGAACGCCAATACGACGGCTTGCCCAGACGCTCGCCCAAAACCTGCACCAGCTTGAGCGCCACACCGGCACCGGCAAGTTCACGCGAGGGGCCCTTATCCTCGAGTTTAGGGTCGGTCAGGGGCACGCCCTGCGGCACCTGATCGGAGGGCTCGTGATGGTCCGTGACCACCAAATCGATCCCCAGGCTCTCCAGATAGGAAACCTCTTCTTTGGCGGCAATGCCGTTATCGACGGTCACGATCAGCTGGGGACGAGCGAGCTCGTTAACGCGGTCGAGCGCCGCGCGCGAAAGACCGTAGCCCTCGTCAAAGCGATGTGGAATAAACGGCGTAACATCGGCGCCAAACGTGCGCAGCGCCTCGGTCAACAGGCAGGTCGACGTAATACCGTCAACGTCAAAATCGCCAAAGACCGCGATATGCTCGTGGTTGCGAATAGCATGCTCGACGCGGTCGGCAACGACCGACATGCCTGGGATAATGAGTGGGTCGGCCCAGTCGCGATCGAGCGAAGGCGTCAAAAACAGCTGGCCTTCCTCGATGGATGTAATGCCGTGCGCAACCATAATGCGCGCCACCAGCCCGGGAATGCCCAGGCCAACCGAAAGCTCCTTTTCGAGCTCGGGGTTTTGCTGAGCGACCGCCCAGCGATGCGTCGTCTTAAGCGATGACATAGGCGCCCACCCCCGATAGGGGCAGGTCGCCGCGATACCTCTCACGGTTCATAGCGATGAGTCCTCTGTGTATGCCCGCTTCGGCAGGCAGATCTGTTGAACGGATTTATTATACCGTGCAGCACGGACGCAAATCGCCGCAGCACGCCGCGGTTTCGGTAAACGATGCCGGTAATAGCCTCGAAATATTCGAGCGTTTCTGACGCACGGACGCATGCGAGCGTCTAGCATATCCATTCAAAACGGATTCACGAGCAAAGGGAGTCGCAAGCGCATATGAAGCAATGGGTTGGACTGGGCAAATTTCTCGCGGGATACATGCAGGTCATCGTTCCGATTTGCGTGGCGCTCGGTGTGCTCTTTCCCCAGCAGATTGGCGTACTCAAGCCTATCGTTCCCGCCCTGTTTGCCTTTATGACGTTTCAGGGTGCGCTCAGCAACACCTTCCACCAGGTAACCGAGGTGTTCCGCCGTCCGCTGCACCTGGTCTTGGCGTTGCTCGTCTCGGCGGTGCTTATCCCTATCGCAGCCTATGCCATGGGATCGTTATTCTTTGGCTCCAATCCCAACCTTGTCTGCGGTATCGTGCTCGAGTACAGCGTACCTGTGGCAGTCACTGCCTTTATGTGGATTAGCATGTTCGGCGGCAACGGCCCGCTCGCGCTCACCATCATCCTGACGTCCTCGGTCATCTCACCTGTGACGATTCCTCTTACGCTCAAGCTCTTGCTGGGCGCCACCGTCTCGATCGATGTGCCGAGCATGATGCAGGACATGGCCTTTATGATCGCCATCCCCGCCGTGCTCGGCATCGTGATCAATGAACTCACGCGCGGCTGGGGTCATGAGAAACTCTCCCCCGCGCTCTCGCCCGCCTGCAAGTTCATGATGATGGGGGTCATCGCGTCCAACTCCACCGCCATGAGCGAGTACGTGCTGCACATGAACGCGGTGCGCCTGGAAGTCGCCCTCTTTATCCTTTCGTTCGCCATCAGTGGCTTTATCATCGGCATCCTGGTCGCACGTGCCCTGCATCTGCCGTATAGCGAGACGACCACCATGTGCTTTACCTGCGGCATGCGTAACATCTCTTCGGGCGCCGTCATCGCCACACAGTACTTTCCCGGCGAGGTCGTATTCCCCGTCATGTGCGGTACGCTGTTTCAACAGGTGCTGGCCTCGATTATCGGACATCTCTTTGAGCGCCTGACCGGCGAGGAGCGCGCCAAACAGCGCAAGCGGGTCAAGGCCGGCCGCGACGCGATGGCAAGCTAGGCAGCACGCTTTTCGCAGGCACTCGCCTTGCTACGCGAGCGTTTCCAGATGCGCGCGTAGGCGCTCGGCATCGACATCGAGCGTTGTCTCGGCATTGACCTGGGCCAAACGATAGCCCACAAAGTAGGGCGAAACCACCCAACGTGGCAGCGCCTTGGCAATGGTCCGGCCGTCCATGTGGTAGAAGAACAAGTTGTACGACTCCGCACGACCGCCGTGGTGCTCGTGCAGGATATAGCACAGAGCTACCTGGATCGCATCGGCAAACAGGCCCGCTTCGGCTTGGTCGCGGGCGTCGTCGCTGGCGGCGATTCCCTGTGGAGCCGAGACGTTGACCTCAAAGAATCCCATGATCGGCTCGGTTGAGATGTTGACCGCGACCCTCCCGTGTCGCCAAACATCGATGCCTTCAAAGTTGGCTGAGGTCAGCGCCGCATAGCCGTCCTCCTGTTCCAAGCCCACAATCTGCATGTGTGGATGGACGAGGCTGCCGCCCGAAAGCGGGCCTTTGTTCTTGTACATGAGCACACTGCGGTACTGTTGGGAATCGATCATCTGCTGCCAGCAGCCCAGGGCAAACCGCATCACATGATGCAGCTCATCCGGTTCATAGGTCACCAGGTCGGCGTCGTGATTGGCCGACTCGATCAATACGGTCTGACGGGTGGCCCGCAAGGTCTTGAACTTATTCTCGAGCCAGATGCAGTCACCATCGCGCTGGATGATGTTGGCGAGCCCCTCCGTGTCGCAAAAAGGGCACGCGGTGCCAAGGCGACGATTATCGTCGGGCTTGCCGCTCGCCTGCTGAACGTCAAATACCAGCGCCACGGGTTATACCTCCAGCGGCACGATCTTGGTGCCATGGAGCTCGGAGACGCCTAGCGCCGCCGCGACCGCGTCGCGATTTGCCGTAGTAATGCCGCCGCCGGGAAGGATGGTCAAACGATCGCCCGCATACTCGATTAAACGAGCCAGGTGATCGAAATTATCCTCGATCGACGTGCCGGCAGCGCCGCCATGCGTGAGGATGCGCGTAACGCCGCAGTCGGCAAGCGTATCAATCGCATCGAGCTGAGCCTCGGGCGAGAGCTGGTCAAATGCCATGTGGAAGGTGATGTCGATGGGCTCACGCTTGCACTCCTCGGTCGCGCAGCCCGCAGCCATCACGAGAGCGCCCAGCGTAAGATCGTCGAGCGCCCAGCCGCTGGCACAGGGCTTGCAGCAGCCAAAGACCAGGCCGTCAACGCCGGCGCTCACAGCAAGGCCCAGGTCCATCTCCATCATGCGCAGCTCGTCCTGGTCGTAGTGAAAGTCGCCGCCACGCGGGCGAATCATGCACATCACCCGTGCATCGTGCTCGTGGACATAGTTGGTCGTAGCGCTGATAACGCCGGCCGAAGGCGTGGTGCCACCAACGGCAAGGTTGTCGCACAGCTCGATACGCCTTGCACCGGCATCGATAGCCGCCGGCACCCGCTCAAAGTTCTCGGCACAAAACTCGTACACCATAGATAGACCCCCAGATGACATTTCTATTTCCACACGGCATTGTCGCACTTTAAAAACCAACCCGCATGACAGAGCAAAATGATTTGGTGGGGACGAAGGAAAACGTCCCCAACGACTACCTCCAACGCCGCAGGCAGAGGACGGACAGCGAGCGGGCACCAGAGCGAACAGATTGGCATGAAAAGAGGGCGGCATAGACCTTCTGGTCATGCCGCCCTCTTTGAATGACAAGCTGTCGCTCTGGTGCCCGCGCAGCGTCGACTGGTCCGCCGTTCGGTAGAACGGCGGAACCGCCTAACCGCCCAAGTAAGCTTTGCGGACGTTGTCGTCGTGCAGCAGCTCTTGACCAGTGCCGGTCATGGTGATCTTGCCGGTCTCGAGCACGTAACCGCGTGTGGCGATGGAAAGCGCCATCTGCGCGTTTTGCTCGACCAGAAGCACCGTGGTACCGGCCTTGTGCAAGTCCTCGACAATCTGGAAGATCTGTTCGATCAGAATCGGTGCCAGACCCATGGAAGGCTCGTCGAGCATGAGCAGTTTGGGGTTACTCATAAGGGCGCGCCCCATAACGAGCATCTGCTGCTCGCCGCCTGAAAGGGTGCCGGCGACCTGGCGACGACGTTCCTTCAGGCGCGGGAACTGCTCGTAGACGCGCTCCAAGCCCGGAGCCACCGTGGACTTGGGCTGCGTATAGGCACCCATCTCCAGGTTCTCCTCGACCGTCATCTGCAAAAAGGCGCGACGACCCTCGGGAACCTGAGCCAGGCCCTTACCAACCAGCTTATCAGCGGGCGTATGAGTAATGTCCTCGCCCATAAACTTGATGGAACCGGTCTTGGAACGCAGCAGGCCCGAGACGGTCTTGAGCGTTGTGGACTTGCCGGCACCGTTGGCACCAATCAAGGCCACGATCTCGCCCTCGTTAACGTTAAAGGAGATGTCCTTAATGGCGTGGATGGCGCCGTACCAGACGTTGATGTTGTAGACGGAAAGCATCAGCTCTGCCATTTAGTTCTCCCCCTTATCCTGCTTGCCCAGATATGCCTCAATAACAGCGTCGTTGTTCTGGATTTCCTCTGCCGTGCCCTTGGCGATGACCTTACCAAAGTTGAGCACGCAGATGCCCTCGCAGATGTTCATAACGAGCGACATATCATGCTCGATAAGCATGATGGCAATGCCGAAGGTGTCGCGAATCTTAACGATGTTCTCCATGAGTTCCGCGGTCTCGGACGGATTCATGCCGGCGGCAGGCTCGTCGAGCAGCAGCAGCTTGGGGTTGGTGGCAAGCGCGCGGACGATCTCCAGACGACGCTGAGCGCCGTAAGGCAGCGATCCGGCCTGTTCATTTGCCAGGTGCTCCATGTCAAAAATGGACAGCAGCTCCATGGCACGCTCGTGGGCGGCCTTCTCGTGCTTCCAATACGTCGGCAGGCGCAGCACGCCCTCAAAGCCGGAGTAGCGCTCCTGGTTGTGCAGGCCGACCTTAACGTTGTCCTCCACCGTCATGGTGTTGAACAGGCGAATGTTCTGGAAGGTACGGGCGATGCCCATACGGTTGACCTGATAGACCGACTTGCCAGAGGTGTCCTCGCCGTCGAGCAGGATGGTGCCGTGCGTGGGCTGATACACCTTGGTGAGCAGGTTGAAGACCGTGGTCTTACCGGCACCGTTGGGGCCGATGAGACCGGCGATCTCGGTCTTGCCGATAGTCAGGCTAAAGTCGTCGACTGCCTTAAGGCCACCGAACTCAATGCCCAGGTGGATGCACTCGAGTGCCGGGCGCTCGCCCAGGTCGCGGTCGGGAACGATGGCGCCAGAAGGATACGGGACCATCTTGCCCTTGTTGAACTCAAACTTACTGGGCATCGGCTGCCACCTCCTTCTTGGAAGCAAAGCGGTCCTTGACGCGACCGAAGAACGCCTTGAGCTGCGGGTTGTTGGTAAAGATCATGACCAGGATCAGCACGATGGCGTAGATGAGCATGCGGTAGTCCGAGAACTGACGGAGCAGCTCGGGGAGCACCGTGAGCAACGCCGCCGCGATGACGGAGCCGCGCATATTGCCCAGACCGCCCAGGACCACGAATACCAGGATGAGGATGGACGTGTTGAAGTCGAACTTGGTGGCGGAAAGCTGCGAGAAGTTACCGCCGAAGAGGGCTCCGGCAGCGCCGGCGAGGGCAGCGGAAACCACGAAGGCAATCATGCGGTACTCGGTGACGGAGATGCCTACGGACTCGGCTGCAATCTTGTTATCGCGCACGGCCATAATGGCACGGCCGGTACGGCTGCGAACCAGGTTGAGCACGATCACGAGTGCGACCATGACCAGGATGGCACCGGCGAGGAAGGTCGAATAGGTCGACACGCCCGATGCGCCCTGCGCGCCCTTGATGATGGCGGTGCCGTCCTCGAGCAGATGCAGGTCGTCGATCGTAGAGTTGCCCGTGATGTTAAAGATCACGTGCAGGCCGCGGGAGTCGACGCCCACAATAAGGCAGGTGACGATCTCTTTGATGATCTCGCCAAAAGCCAGGGTCACGATGGCCAGATAGTCGCCGCTCAGGCGCAGGACCGGGATACCGATCAAGAAGCCCAGGATGGCGGCAGCGATGGCGCCGACCACGATGCTGATGATAAGGCGCACAGGATCGGAGGGAACGGCGCTCTCGAGGGCGACCGCGGTGACGATGCCCGTGTAGGCACCGACACTCATAAAGCCCGCATGACCCAGCGACAGGTCGCCCGCGATGCCGACGACGAGGTTGAGGGAAATGGCCATGACGATATAGGCCGTGATGGGAACCAGCTGACCGGCGATCATGCGCGGAATCATGTGGTTCGACTGCATAAAGAACACGATGGCGAAGGCCACGATGCACATGGCGTACGTAACAAAGTCGTGACGCGTCTGCTTGTCTTTAAGAAACTTCATAACGCTCACCTACACCTTCTCGGGGACGTACTTGCCCAAGAGGCCGGCAGGCTTGACGAGCAGGACGATGATCAGAACACCAAAGACGATGGAGTTGGCAAGGCTCGTGGAAATGTAAGCCTGTGCCATCGCCTCGATGATGCCGATGAGAATGCCACCGACAAAGGCGCCGGGGATGGAGCCGATGCCACCGAAGACGGCGGCGTCGAAGGCTTTGATGCCAGGCATGGCACCCGTCGTGGGCTGCAGCACCGGCGAGTAGGAGCACAGGAGCACACCGGCGATGGCGGCAAGGGCAGAGCCGATGGCGAACGTCATCGAGATGGTACGGTTGACGTTGATGCCCATGAGCTGAGCGGCGGCCTTGTCCTCGGACACGGCGCGCATGGCTTTGCCCATCTTGGTCTTACCTGTAAAGAACATCAGGCCGGCCATGATAACCAGGCAGGCGACGATGGTGACGAGCGAGACGGCGCTTACGTTGAACTTGGCCAAGAACTCCGGCACCTGGAAGGTGACGAGCGAAGTAAAGTTCTTGGGCGTGGCGCCCCACAGAAGCTGCGCGGCGTTCTGCAGGAAGTAGGACACGCCGATAGCCGTGATCAGAACGGCCAGCGGGCCTGCTTGGCGCAGCGGCTTATAGGCCAGACCCTCAATGAGAACACCGAGAACCGTGCAGACCACACAAGAGAGAACTACAGATGCCCAGCCCGGGAGGCCGAGATACGACGTGGCACAGAACGAGACATAGGCACCGACCATGATGACGTCGCCGTGAGCGAAGTTGAGCATCTTGGCGATACCGTAGACCATGGTGTAGCCCAACGCGATGATGGCGTAGACGCTGCCCATGGACAGGCCGTTGACCAGGTATTGGATAAAGACCGTCATGTTCCACATCCCCCTTTCGAATAGGTTTCCAGTTGATGTATGAAACAGGGACGTTACATCGTCCCTAGATACCAAGCAAGCAGGGAAGGCCAAAACCTCCCCTGCTTGGGATCAAAACCGCTCTATGTAAGGCGGCCAATTAGGCCTGTACGTACTTGCCGTCGGTGATGACGTAAGCCGTGGGCTCCTTCTGGACCTGGCCCTTATCGTTCCAGGTGAGCTTGCCGGTCAGACCGTCAACGGTAATCTTGAGCATAGCCTTGGACAGCTTCTCGGCGGCCTCGGTCGGATCGGCGTCGACGCCAAGACCGGCCTCCTTGAGGGCCTCGGCCACCGCGTGCACGCCATCGTAGGCATCGGCGGCAAACTGGTCGGGGGTATCGCCGTACTTATCCTTGTAAGCGTTGACGAAGTCGGCGTTCTTCTCGTCGTCGGCGGAGAACGGGGTCATGAGCAGCAGACCCTCGGCAAGAGAGGTATCGAAGCCCTCAACGCCCAGGATGCCGTCCATGCCGTCGCAGCCCATCATCTTGACGTCGTAGCCCATGTCCTTGGCGTTCTTGAGCAGGACGGACGCCGGCGTGTAGTAGATCGGCGCAAAGATCATGGTGGCGCCGGCCTGCTTGGCCTTGGTCAGCTGGTTCGTAAAGCTCGTGGCGGAGTCGTCCTTAAAGGTCTCCTCGTCAACAATCTCGAGCTTGGACTCAGCGGCCTGGGCCTTAAAGGAATCTGCGATGCCCGAAGAATATGCGTCGCCGGAGTTATAGAACAGCACGAACTTCTCGTCCGCATACTTCTGCGCCAGGAACTTGGCAGCGTTGACACCCTGGTTGGGGTCGGTGAAGCAAACCTGGAAGACACAATCCTTGCCGTCGGTGACGTCCTCGGAGGACGCGGACGGGGTGATCATGAACGTCTTGGGGTCGTTACCACACTCGGCGGCAACGGCAACCGACGCACCCGTGGTGGTCGGGCCGACGAGGGCCTGCATGCCCCAGTCGAGCAGGGTGTTAAAGGCGTTGACGGCCTTCTCGCCATCGGCCTGGTCATCCTCGGCCTTGCTAGCAAGCGGCAGCTCCTTGGTCGAGAAATCCTTGCAGCCAAGCTCGACACCCTGGGTAACGGACTTGCCGTAGGACGCGTTGGCGCCGGTCAGCGGGCCGATGGTGCCGATCTTAAACGAAGCGTCGCCCGACGCGGAACCGCTGTCGCCGCCGTTGGAGGAGCAGCCAGCTAGAATGGACATCGCCCCCAGACCTGCTGCGCTCGCGATAACGCTCCTGCGATTCATAACAGGGTTCAATGACTTACCGGTGAGGCTCGACATGCGGCTCTCCTCTCAAATCTCGTCGGGTTTCGGTTACCCGACAGGCCATCCTTCGCCGTGTTCGGCGTTCGCAAAATAGTAGACGCTTTAGTTGAGAAAAGTGACGATTATTTCAACTTTTCTTTTGTTTTGTCCATTTATCCATAATTATGCGTATTTCTATCGATTTATGCAGTTTAGCCACTTTATTGTGTGAAAGTAATATTTCCATTCTGTTACAAGCGCCCCTGCCCTGATTAAAACACCCTCACCGGTCGCGTTTTGTACGCACCTAGGCGGCGATGTACTTGCCGTCCTGAATCACATAGGCCGTAGCGGGCTTTTCAACCTGGCCCTTGTCGTTCCACGTCAACTCGCCCGTCAGGCCCTCGATCTTGATCTTGCGCATGGCCTTGGCAAGGTCGCCGGCAATGTCGGCGCCGTCGGCCGTAATGTCAATGTCTGCCTTATCGATGGCCTCGACAATCGCGTGGACGCAGTCATAGGCATCGGCGGCAAACTGGTTGGGCGTCTCGTCGTAGGCATCCTTATAGGCCTTGACGAAGTCGGCATTCTTCTCATCGTCAGCCGAAAACGGGGTCATGAGCAGTACGCCCTCGGCAAGAGAGGTATCGAAGCCTTCCACAGAGAGCAGGCCGTCCATGCCGTCGGTACCCATGAGGGTCATGTCGTAGCCCATGTCCTTGGCGTTCTTGAGCAAAACGGACGCCGGCGTGTAGTAGATCGGCGCAAAGATGAGCGTGGCGCCGGACTCCTTGGCCTTGGTGAGCTGGTTGGTAAAGCTCGTGGAAGAGTCGTCCTTAAAGGTCTCGGTATCGACGATGTCGAGCTTGGACGCCTTGGCCTGCTCGGCAAAAGCGTCGGCAACGCCCGAGCTATACGTATCGCCGGAGTTGTAGAACAGGGCGATCTTGGCATCCGCGTACTTCTCGGCCAAGAACTTTGCGGCGCTGGCGCCCATGGTGGGATCGGTGAAGCAAACCTGGAAAACCGTGGTCTTGTCCTTGGTGACGTCGAGCGACGAGGCCGAGGGCGTGACCATGAGCATATCGTCGGCGATCTCGCCCGAGACGGCGACGGCAGCACCGGTCGTGACGGGGCCGACGAGCGCCTGCATGCCCCAGTCGCACAGGGTATTGAAGGCGTTGATGGCCTTCTCGCCGTCAGCGACGTCGTCCTCGGACTTAAGCGAGAGTTTGAGGTCCTTGGTCGAAAAATCCTTGGCGGCGAGCTTGGCACCCTTCTCGGCCGAAACGCCATAGGTTGCCGCGGCGCCGGTCAGAGGGCCGATGACACCAATCTTGAAGGTCTTGCCGTCATCGGCGGAGCCGCCGTCCGAGCCACCCGACGAGCAACCAGCGAGTGCCGCGGTGCTACCGAACGCCGCGGAACCAGCCAAGAAACTCCTGCGGTTAAGTACGTTATTGATGCTAAACATGGTATCCCCCTTTTCGCTGGCCGCGGTGCGGCCGTCTTGCGGTACAGGGCAAACCTTATGGTGCAAACGTTGACAGTTTGTTACGGAGTTCCGTTTGTAGCGAGCATGTTTCCAATGTTTCCGCAGCGTTTCGGGGGTGCCGTTTTGTGCGACTCCTGTTGCCTGGCGAGCACGCGCTCTCGGTTCACGCTAGAATGCACTCAACCTTTAAGCGGTTAATCCATCCATAAGATGCACCAAGGAGCTATCTATGAGCGAACCCCTGCGCACCGTGAACGTCGGTCTGATCGGTCTGGGAACCGTCGGCGGCGGCGTGGCCCGTCTGATCAAGAGCCACCACGATGAGTACCTGGCAGCCTACGGCATCGACCTTAAACTGACCCGCGCCTGCGCGCTTGCCTGGGAGCAGGCCGAAGCAGCCGGTATTGAGCGCGAGGCCTTTACGAGTGACTGGCATGACGTCGTCGCCGACCCCGCCGTCGACATCGTCGTCGAGCTGATCGGCGGCGAGCATCCCGCAACCGAGATCTTCACCACTGCCTTCGAGAACGGCAAGCACGTCGTCTCTGCCAACAAGGCCCTGCTGGGCCGCCATGTCGAGACGCTCGCCGAGAAGGCGCGCGCGTGCGGCGTGCAGATTAAGTGCGAGGCCAGCTGCGGCGGCGGCATCCCCATCGTGAGCACGCTCGAGCACGACCTGGTGGGCAACAAGATCCTGACCATCGCCGGTATTCTCAACGGTACCACCAACTATATCCTGTCGCGCATGGATGCCGAAGGCGCCGATTACGCCGATGTGCTCGCCGACGCACAGGCCAAGGGCTATGCCGAGGCCGACCCGTCCGCCGACGTCGACGGCTTCGATGCCGCCAGCAAGACGGCGATCCTCGCTTCCATCGGTTTTGGCACCCGCGTTACCACCGACGATGTGTACCAGCAGGGTATCCGCACCATCGGCGCCGAGGACATCGCCCAGGCCCGCGAGCTCGGCTACACCATCAAGCTGCTCGGCATCGCCCGCAACACCGACGCCGGCGTCGACGTCCGCGTGCATCCCACGCTGATCCCCGCCGACCACATGCTCGCCAAGGTCAACGGTGCCATGAACGCCGTCTACGTAGTAGGCGACGCCGTGGGCGAAACCATGTTCTACGGTGCCGGCGCAGGCTCCTTCCCCACCGCGAGCGCCGTCGTGGGCGATATCCTGTCGCTCTCCGAGCAGATCAGCCGCGGCGTGGCTCCGCTGCCCGAGATTGAGCCCTATGGTCACAACCTCGCCTTTAAGCCTATGGACGAGCTCCAGACCAAGTACTATGTGCGCCTGAAGGTCGCCGACCGCGTGGGCGCCCTGTCCGAGACGGTCGACATCTTTGCCAAGCACAACATCTCGATCTCGCTCATCAACCAGGTCGAGGACGGCAAGCCGGGCGTCAGCGATGCCTGCTCGGTCATCTTCCTGACGCACCGCGCGCTCGAGAAGGACGTCCAGGCTGCCGCCGCCGAGCTTGCCAGCGTCGACTGCGTGGCCGAGGTCGCCAACGTCCTGCGCATCGAGGACGTTGAGGCCTGGACCGAAGGCGTCATGGCCAACTAGTCCACTACTTCGAACCTCAACGAAGCTCAACGCAAAAGGCGCGCTGCCTGCATCAACCACAGGCAGCGCGCCTTCTTCTGTTTGCAGGGGAAGCTGCGTCCCGGTATTTCAGCTCAGAACGGGGCGAAGCTTCCCTCAGGGCCTTTTTCGGAAACTATGTCCCATTCTGGGCGCGGATTCTGGGACACGCTTTCCGCAACGGGCCTCTCGCGGAAAGCACGTCCCACTCTGGACGCCAATTCCGGGATGCATTTTCCGCGGCGGCGTTGGCTACCTGCCGTCGTCGTCCTCGGCTTCTTCTCTTGCATAGAGCTCCAGCATGCGGCGGCGGTATTCGCGCACGGCGAGCTTGGCGCGCTCCAGACGGCGGCGCTCGCGTGGGGTCAGCTCGGACGGGTCGACCTCGTCTCCATAGGTCTTATCGGCAAGTAGGTGCGCCGCGTCCACGATGCGGGCATCGATGTGGCCGCTCGCCGCCTCGGCGGAAAGACGCTCGGCAATCGTATCGAGCGTAGGCAGGCCCTCGAATACGCGACCATGGCCATGCGAGGTCAGCAGCTCGTGCTCGCGTGCGAGCAGGCTCGCCAAATCGTGATGGGCGCGCAGGATGTCAAGTGCATCGGATGGATGCTCGGCAACCTCTGCCACGGCGGCGACCGGCGCGGCGTCGACTACGCGGTAGAAGAGCTGCGCGAGCAATGGCATCAAGAACACTGTGATGGCACCGGCGGCAACCATGACCGACGCAATATCTTGCGACAGCGCGCCCGCGTTGACGGCCAAGCTCGTTACGGCAACGATGATCGGCAGCGCCGTGGTGCAGTAGAGCGCCACGGTAATGCGGCCATACGCCGACACATCGCGCGTCACGGGACAAATGCTCATAGAGATGAGAATGGGCACGGCACGAATGATCAGCAGCGCCAAGATAAAGCCCACGAGCAGCCCGGGGCGCGACACCACGGCCGTCAGGTCGATCTTAGCGCCCGACACGGTAAAGAACACCGGGATCAAAAAGCCGTAGGCCAGGCCGTCGAGCTTGGTCTCAAGCGTATGGTTGCCCTCGGGGATGATGTAGCGCAAGACAAAGCCGGCGGCAAAAGAACCCAACACAATGTCGAGATCAAAGACGGCCGAGAAAGCCACGAGTGTGACCAGGATGAGCACCGTCAGGCGCACGAAGGTCTGCGACGTGGTATCGGCGCGCTCCTCGACAAACGCAAAGAAGCGGCTGCCGACGCGTTTGGAGCGGCTGGGGACCACGGCAAGCAGCACGCACACGGCGGCAAATAAGCCCAAGATCAGCAGCGTCTCGATGCCCGTACGGGCAGACAGCAGTACCGACATGGCGAGCACGGGGCCGAGCTCGCCCCACGTACCATAGGCAAGAATCGAATCACCGACGCGCGTTCCGGCAAGCAACCGCTCGCGCAAGATGGGCATGAGCGCCCCAAGCGCCGTCGAGGTCAAGGCGAGCGTCACGGCGATACCGTCGAAATGGCTGACCGAGAACCACGGGGTAAAGCGCACGGCAAGCCAGGCGATACAAAATGTGACAGCCCACGTGGCCATACCGTAGCGGCCCTCGATGCCCGTGATGTTCTTGGGATCGATCTCAAAGCCGGCAAGCAGGAACAAAAATGCCAGACCGAGCTCTGACACGAGCGAGACCTCGGCATCTACATGGATGACGCCGAGCATATGGGGTCCCAGCACTGCGCCGAACACGAGCAAAAAGACCGTTTCGGGAACGGGCTTTCCGGGAATCGCCGAGGCGATGAAGGGGCTTGCAAAGGCCACGAGCGCGATGATGGCGAGTGAAACGAATGCCATGTGATGCCTTTCTCTTGTTTGCGCATCACTGTAGCACCCTCGCCGTCCTCAACGCGCCGCGAGCTGTCGTATCATAGTGAGGTTTACAAACATGTGGCTCAAGGCGACCGCAGGGCAGACCCCGCAAACCGACCGCTGCCGCATACCGTACCGTACGCCCAACCGATCAGGAAGGCAGGAACCAATGGTCTCTCGTATTTACGTGGAGAAGAAACCCGGGTTCGACGTCGAGGCTCAGCAGCTCAAGGGCGAGCTGACCGAGATTCTCGGCATCAAGGGCATCGAGGCCCTGAGGATCATCAACCGCTACGACGTCGAGGGCATCGACGAGGAGCTTTTCCGCTCCTGCGTGCCGACCGTCTTTAGCGAGCCCCAGGTCGATGTGACCTACGACGAGCTCCCCGCAAGCGATAGCGCCGTCTTTGCCGTCGAATTCCTGCCTGGCCAGTTTGACCAGCGCGCCGACTCCGCCAGCGAGTGCGTGCAGCTCATCAGCCAGGGCGAGCGCCCCGCCGTGCGCTCCGCCAAGGTCTATATGATCTCGGGCGCTCTGGACGAAGCCGCCATCAAGGCCATCAAGGACTACGTGGTGAACCCCGTCGAGGCGCGCATCGCCTCGCTCGACTTGCCCGAGACGCTGTACATGGAGACGCCCGAGCCCCAACCCGTCGAGGTGCTCGACGGCTTCCGCGAGCTCGACGAGGCCGGCCTTGCCACCTTTATCGCCGATCGCGGCCTTGCTATGGACGAGGCGGACATTGCCTTCTGCCAGCAGTACTTCCGCGATGAGGATCGCGACCCCACCATCACCGAGATCCGCGTGATCGACACCTATTGGTCCGACCACTGCCGCCACACTACCTTCGGCACCGTCCTGGATGACGTGACGATCGACGACGCCGTGGTGCAGCAGGCCTTCGACCGCTACATGGAGATGCGCCACGAGCTCGGCCGCGACGCCAAGCCCGTCTGCCTCATGGACATGGGCACCATCGGCGCCAAGTACCTCAAGAAGACCGGCGTCATGACCGATGTCGATGAGTCCGAGGAGATCAACGCCTGCACCGTCAAGGTAAAGGTCGATGTCGATGGCGAGGACCAGGACTGGCTGTTCCTCTTTAAGAACGAGACCCATAACCACCCGACCGAGATCGAGCCCTTCGGCGGTGCCGCCACCTGCGTGGGCGGCGCCATCCGCGACCCGCTCTCGGGCCGCAGCTATGTGTACCAAGCCATGCGCGTCACCGGCGCCGGCGACCCCACCGTCCCGGTTTCCGAGACGCTCGAGGGCAAGCTGCCGCAGCGCAAGCTCGTAACCACCGCCGCCGCCGGCTACTCCAGCTACGGCAACCAGATCGGCCTTGCCACCGGCCAGGTCAACGAGCTCTATCACCCCGGCTACGTGGCCAAGCGCATGGAGGTCGGCGCCGTCGTGGGCGCTACCCCGGCAAACCACGTGCGTCGCGAGTGCCCCGCCCCCACCGACAAGATTATCCTGCTGGGCGGCCGCACCGGCCGTGACGGCATCGGTGGTGCCACCGGCTCCTCCAAGACCCAGAACACCGAGTCCATCGAGACCTCGGGCGCCGAGGTCCAGAAGGGCAACGCCCCGGTCGAGCGCAAGCTGCAGCGCCTCTTCCGCCGCGGCGACGCCTGTCGCCTGATCAAGCGCTGCAACGACTTTGGCGCCGGCGGCGTCTCGGTCGCCGTGGGCGAGCTTGCCGACGGCCTGTATGTCGACCTGGACACCGTGACCAAGAAGTACGACGGCCTGGACGGCACCGAGCTCGCCATCTCCGAGTCCCAGGAGCGTATGGCCTGCGCCGTCGCCGACGGTGACGTCGAGGAGTTCATGGGCTACGCCGCCGAGGAGAACCTGGAGGCGACCGTTATCGCCGAGGTTACCGCCGAGCCGCGCATGCGCATGGCCTGGAACGGTGTCGCCATCGTCGACCTATCCCGCGAGTTCCTCAACTCCAACGGCGCACCCAAGCACCAGGTCGCCCACGTGTGCGCCCGCAGCGTGTGGCAGCCCAGCTGGGCCGGCACCACACTTGCCGAGCGCATGACCTCGCTTGTCACCGACCTCAACGTTGCCTCCAACAAGGGCCTTTCCGAGCGCTTCGACTCCACCATCGGTGCCGCGACCGTGCTCATGCCTTTTGGCGGCAAGACGCAGCTCACCCCGAGCTCGGCCATGGTCGCCAAGTTCCCCGTGGACGGCGAGACCACCACGGCAAGCGCCATGGCATGGGGCTTCAACCCCTACCTGATGGAAGCCGACCAGTTTGCTGGCGCCTACCTGTCCGTGGTCGAGTCCATCGCCAAGCTCGTGGCTGCCGGCTTTGAGCACAAGCGCGCCTATCTCTCCTTCCAGGAGTACTTCGAGCGTCTGCGCACCGAGGCCGAACGCTGGGGCAAGCCCACGGCGGCCGTCCTGGGCGCCCTCATGGCCCAAGTCGACCTGGGTGCCGGCGCCATCGGTGGCAAGGATTCCATGAGCGGCTCGTTTGAGGACGAAGCCGGCGAGCTCAACGTTCCGCCGACTCTGATCAGCTTCGCTGTGGCCGTGGGCCGCGCGGCGCGCGCCGTCTCCCCTGAGTTCAAGGGCCTGACGCACCGCGTCGTCCGCATCGCCCCCGCTACCTACGGTGAGGACTACCGACCCGACGCCCAGCAGTTGCTCGCCGCGTTTGACGCCGTCGAGGCGCTCACCGCCACTGGCGACGCCCTGGCCGTCTCCACGCCCGGCTACGGCTGCGGCGCCGAGAGCCTCTTTAAGATGTGCGTCGGCAACCAGATCGGCATCGAGCTTGCCGAGGATGTGGACGTGGAGAGCCTCTTCACCCCGCTCTACGGCAGCTTTATCGTCGAGCTCGCCGAGGACGCCGAGCTGCCCGAGGTCGCCGACGGCGTTGTCGTCGAGCCCCTGGGCACCACCGTCGAGGGCTATGTCATCGACACCGGCTCCGAGGTCATCGAGCTCGCCGAGCTCCAGGAAGCCTGGGAGAGCGGCATCGAGAGCGTCTTCGCCTACCGCAGCGCCGGCGAGACCCCCGAGGTCGAGACCATCGACTTCCGCGCCAAGGACATCCACGTGTACGGCGGCGCCAAGATCGCCCGCCCGCGCGTGATCATCCCCGTGTTCCCCGGCAACAACTGCGAGTACGACAGCGCCCGCGCCTTCCGTGCCGCCGGTGCCGAGGCCGACACCTTCGTGATCAACAACCTCACGCCCGAGGCCGTCGCCGAGAGCACCCACGAGCTTGCCCGCCGCATCCGTGCAAGCCAGATCGTCATGATCCCCGGCGGCTTCTCGGGCGGCGACGAGCCCGATGGCTCCGCGAAGTTCATCACGGCGTTCTTCCGCGCTCCCGAGGTCACCGAAGCAGTCCGCGACCTGCTCCAGGCCCGCGACGGCCTGATGCTGGGCATTTGCAACGGCTTCCAGGCCCTGGTCAAGCTCGGCCTGGTGCCCTACGGCGACATCGTCGACGCCACGCCCGATGCGCCCACGCTGACGTTCAACACCATCGGTCGCCATCAGAGCCGTCTGGTGCGCACCCGTATCTCGTCCAACCTGTCCCCGTGGCTGTCGCAGTGCAGCCTGGACGACCCCTACACCGTCGCCATCAGCCACGGCGAGGGCCGCTTTGTCGCCAACGACGAGGTGCTCGCCCAGCTCATCGCCAACGGCCAGGTCGCCACGCAGTACGTGGGCGAAGACGGCAAGCCCAGCATGGATCTTTCCGTCAACCCCAACGGCTCCGCACTCGCCATCGAGGGCATCACGAGCCCCGACGGCCGCGTCCTGGGCAAGATGGGCCATGCCGAGCGTCGCGGCGACAACCTGTACCGCAACGTGCCCGAGCATGTCCCTGGCGATAAGTTCATGCCGATCTTTGAGAGCGGCGTGGCCTACTTCGCTTAATGCGTCCCATCGGGTACAATCCCCTCGGGTAACAACACCCGCCACCGGCACACCCGGTGGCGGGTTCTTTTTTGCTTCACGCATACAGGAAGGACATCATGGAAAGCCGCAAGCCGTATCTCGCCACCCTGCCCGGACTCGTCCTGGGCTGCCTCGTCTGCTGCGCGCTCTGGGGATCGGCTTTCCCCTGCATCAAGATCGGCTACGGCCTCTTTGGCATTCCCTCGCACGACGGCGCCTCGCAGCTGCTCTTCGCAGGTTTGCGCTTTACGCTTGCCGGCGCCCTGGTTATCGTCGGGATGAGCGCGGCTCAGCGCCGTCCACTCGTTCCGCAAGCGCGCGATATCAAACCCATCTGCATCTTGTCGCTCTTCCAGACTATCGGGCAGTACTTCTTTTTCTACCTGGGACTCTCCCGTGCAAGCGCCATGTCGAGTTCCATCATCGAAGCCAGCGCCAACTTCCTCGCAATCCTCTTTGCCGCCCTGGCGTTTCGCACCGAGGAGCTCGATACGGCCAAGGTGCTTGGCTGTATGCTGGGCTTTGCCGGCGTCGCGCTCGTCAACCTTTCGGGCGCAGACGGCACCTTTGGCTTTACGCTCGACGGCGAGGGCTTTATCCTAGCCTCCACCGTCGCGGGTGCCCTTTCGACCTGCCTCATTGGCATCTTCTCGCGCGAGCACGACGGCGTCTTGCTCGCCGGCTGGCAGTTTTTAGTCGGTGGCTTGGTCCTTACCGCCATCGGCTTTTTGATGGGCGGTGCGCTCTCCCCCACGGCGATTGCCCCCGCCATCGCACTCATCATCTATATGGCACTCATCTCCGCAGTCGCGTACTCGCTGTGGTCGCGCCTGCTTGCCGTCAACCCCGTCAGCCGCGTCTCGGTCTTTGGGTTTATGAACCCCGTCTTTGGTGTGGTGCTGAGCGCGCTGCTGCTCGGCGAGGGCGCTGGCACGAGCCCCGTTACCGTCATCGTTGCCCTACTGTTGGTCTGCGCCGGCATCATCATCGTCAACAAACCCAAAAAGGTCTAACGAGCTGCCCTATTTAGCAGAGGGGATTCATATACTTTAGTTTAATGGAGTACATCGGAGAGCCGAGGGCCACCATGCACGCAAGCGTGTGCCCCTTTTTCTAGCGTATCTGGACGCCGGACTTCTTTTTCTCGGCCTTGACGCGGTAGAGCTCCGCGTCGGCAGCGCGAAGTAAGTCTTGCCAGGTATCGACACCGTCACCGACCCGTGCATAGCCGATGGACATCCGCAACAAATACGGAACCTCGGCGCGTGCGAGCTCGTCGTTGATTGTCGCGCACAGACGCATGATGTCCTGCTCCGCCGTCACCTTTTGAAGCACCACGAACTCATCGCCGCCATAACGTGCGATAAAGCCACCAGACGCCGAGCAGACCTCTTTGAGCGTAGCAGATATGACCTGGAGGGCATGATCGCCCTCAACATGTCCATACCGGTCGTTAATCTGCTTAAAGCCGTCAGCGTCCATCATAAGCAGATATACATCTTCGGCCTGATCCACATTTGAAAAGAGCGACAGCATATAGGTCTCAAAACGGTTGCGATTGTTGAGGCCAGTCAACGGGTCGGTCGAGATCAGCTGCTCCTGGTAGATGATGTAGAGCAGCAGGATGCTCAGCGTTATACCGACACAAAGGCCCGGTACCGAAAACAAAACCTGGAAGGTACCGCCCACCAGAGCGGGAACCACAAAAAAGGCGAGGGTGCGATAAATGGCCTTCGTTTGCAAGCTTTCGACTTTTCGAGCCTGAATAAAGGCATGCAAGGACGTATATATGATGTAGCAGTAGCTCACGATAGGTTGAATCATATAAAGCGCTCCGCGACGATATACGCCCTGCGCATCGATATAGAACATAGTGTGCGTCCAGTAGCTGGTAAATGCCAGCACGACCACCAATACGGTTGGCAACGTCACGATCGCAACCCTATAGCGCGCGGTCAAAAGGCGAGAGCCCTGCACTGTCTCGGAATAGAAAAACCAAATGAGGCACGCGATGGCGAACAGCGAAAACGAGACCGCGTTGGAAATCCAGTTGGCCGTGATGCCTACAGGAGTGCTCACGCCGTCCGAGAGCGTCCAGATCATATCGAAGAAAATGTAGGCAGCAGAGGTATAGCCGAGCATGCTAAACAAGAGCTGCTGGGTACTCGAGAACAAGGAGCGACGACTTCGCGCGGCAAGCCCGATAAGAACAATCATGCATAGCAGGAATATCTCAATCTTGAGTGCCTTAACCACTAGACGCCATCCCTTCAATATCCAAGTGGTCAGAATCGCCCAATTCGAATCTGGGCAACAAACACCCCCTACTCCGCAGGGGTAAGGGGAATCATAGCAGAGCGCCCGAACGTCACTGCAAGACAGCTTTCGTTCGGACGCTCAAACGGCGCGAGTTGCACGCCGGCATCATTGATTGGTAGCGATTGCTATTCGCCATCGATGTCGGTCGCGACGGCCTCCTCGATGGCCTCGACACCGGCAGGCGACAGATCCTCCTTGCCCTGGCAGAACTTCTTGTCGACCCAGCCGGTCAGAATCGGGGCCATGATTGCCGTGATGATGACGGCGGTGGCGATCTGCGCATACGCGGTGGGCGCAAGCTCGGCATAGCGCGGAGCGACCTCGGCGAGGGCGACCGGCGTGGTCATAGCCGTGCCGGCGATAGTGGAGCAGGCAACTGCCGCCTTGCCGTTACCACCGCACAGGCGCTCGAACGCAAAGGTGATGGGGCCGACGATAAAGAGCGTGATGAGGCCCAGCAGGATGCCCGAGATGCCGCCGGTGATAAAGCTCGACAGGCTCATGGACGCACCGAGCTGAAAACCGATGACAGCGATCGCGGGATTGGCGCCGGGGACCAGCAGGTTCTTGATGAACGGGAAGAGGTTGCCCAGAACCATACCGATAACGAGCGGCAAAATGGAGCCGATGATGGTGCCGACGGGGATGTTGGCGAGACCCGAGACACCGAGGATGATCATCGTGACGGCGGGGCCGGCCGTAAAGAACAGGATACCGACGGCGCCCTGCTCGGACTCATCGCCGAACTCGCCCATGATGCCCGTGTAGAGCGCCATGTTGCAAAACGTAATGCCGCCGATGATGGAGACCGAGCTCAGACCCAAAAGGTTATCGTTAAAGAAGTACGCGACGCCCAGGCCCAACGCGGCCGCAACAACAAGCTTGGGGATCAGCACGACGATGCCGGTCTTGATAGCGCCCGGCGTGGACTTAAAGCTGATGCCGGCACCCACAAACAGCAGGATCGCGGCAACGATGGTGTTGGAACCACCGCGGCAGGCGGCGGTAAAGAAGCCGCCGATCTCAAAGACCTGCGGGCAGAAGGTATTGAGCAAAAGGCCAACGATCATCGGGTAGATCATGATGTCACCCGGGATACGCGGGACTTTGAATTTCTTTTGCTCGTTGGCGGTCGCTTCCTGTGCCATGAAACCCCCATTTCCGCCGACGCAGAACAAAAGCCCACGTCACACTTTGCTACAGTAAAGTTTGACCATGGTACCAGAAGAAGCAGACCGCCTCGGTGAGAAATTCGATTCGTTGTGCCGGGACGCTAAACGTGCCCCGCTCTTATATGAGGCTCAAAACGATATAGAACACGATGCCCGAGACGCAGCACCACAACATCGACTTTGTCTTGATTGCCACCGCCACGACGCCGGCGGCCGCAATCCAGGGAATCAAGCCCTGCCACAAGCCGGCGTCGAAAGCGCCAGGGCTTATCAAATCGTTGGCGACCAGCGCCGCAAAGGCGGCAGGCGGAATATAACCCAAGGCCTCGGTAACGCGGGGCGACAGCGTTCTCCCGCGCAAGGCAAACGCCGGGGCAATGCGGAAAAACGCGATGGCCGCCCATGACGATAGCCATAGGACCAAAAACTCATTAACGGGCATCGCGAGCGCCCCTTCCCTCGGCGAGGACATCGCACGCGAGTGCCGTGACAACGCCGACGAGTACACTTGCCGGCACGGCGATATTCGTCCACCCCCAGAACTTGCATATGGCGACGGACACCGCAGCCAAACCGGCAGCTACGACATTGCCGCGCGACAGTCGCTGCGAAAAGAGTAGGCAGATAAAGAGCGATGTGCAGACAAAACCCGCAATAGCGGTGGGAACATCGACAACGGCGCCGACGATGGCGCCCGTCGTACACGAAACGCCCCATATTGCGATGAGGATCACGCTGAGCACAAAGGACTCGAGCGGACCCCAATCCTCCCCTTTAACCAACTTGGCAAGCGAGATGCCATATGCCTCCTCGGTAAGCGTCGCGGCAACAGCCAGCGTCTGACGCTTCGAGGCACCCCTCAGATGCGGTGCGATCGATGCCGAGTAAAGCGCAAAGCGCGAGGAGATTGCGGCGACGCTCGCGACGATCGACGCCTCAGGCACACCCGCCAGCCACAGATTGCAGATCATAAACTGCCCGCTGCCCGTCACGAACGTGCTGCTCAGAGCAAAAACCATCCAGGGTTCCATTCCCGTCTGCGCCATAATCATTCCGCACGGCGCGGCTATCGCAACATAGGTAAGCATCACCGGCCAGACGGTTTTAACGATTTTGAGCACCATAGCGTTCCTCGTCCCGACAAGATTTCCGAGCCGCATTCAACGACACGGCAGAACCATCGCCCGATGGCAACCGAGTTCACCTACAATTGCCACCGGATCGAAAGACACAGAAAGACACAACTTTTTAGGAAGTCATTATGACAGCTATCGATCGAACGCGGGCTGCCGCGGCCTTCAAGACCTACACCGATGCCTACGATGCCGCCAATCCGCGTATCGCGCTCAAAATCGAGCATACGTACCACGTTGCCGAGGCATGCGATGCCGTGGCACGCGAACAGGGCTGGTCACCGCAGGACATTGACTTGGCGTGGCTTTGCGGCCTGCTGCACGATATGGGCCGCTTTGAGCAGCTGCGACGCTGGGATACGTTTAAGGATGCCGAGAGCATGAGCCATGCGGCGTTGGGCGTCGAGGTTCTCTTTGGCGAAAACCCTGCAGACACGCCCGCGACAACAAGTATCCGCGACTTTATCGACGATCCGGTAGAAGACGAACTCATTCGAGCGAGCATTGCCTATCACAGCGATTTCCGTCTGCCCGCGCAGCTCGGCGAGCGCACGCGGCGCTTCTGCGATATTGTGCGCGATGGCGACAAGATCGACATCATGCGCACCATCGCCGACAGTACCGTCGACACCATCCTCAAAGTAAATGAGGACGCGTTTCTTGCCAGCCACTTCTCGGCACCGACGCTGGCCGCCTTTGACGAGCACCGCTGCGTCACGCGCGATGAGCGCAATGAGCCCGCGGACTACTTGGTGGGGCTTATCTGCTTTATGTTTGAGCTTGTCTATCCGGCAAGCCGCGCGCTGGCGCGCGAGCAGGGCGATATCTACCGCCTGCTCGACGCGCCCTTTGGTATCACGCGCCCCTTTACCGATCCCGCCACGCAAGCGACCTGGGAGCGCTTAAAGAAGGAGATGCGCGCTTGGCTGACCGGCGCCTAGTGTTCGAGCTGGGCCAGGAGCTCTTCGACGACTTCGACGGCGTCGCCGACAACTTTATACTGCGCAGCGCCGAAGATGGGGGCATCTGGGTCCTCGTTGACGGCGATGATGCACTCCGCACCGCCGATGCCGGCAAGATGCTGGATGGCACCCGAAACGCCGATGCTCACAAGGAGCTTGGGCGAAACCGACACGCCCGTCTGGCCAATCTGGTGGCGATACTCCAGCCAGCCCGCCTCCACGACGGGTCGCGTGCAGCCGAGCTCGGCACCCAGGGCTTCGGCGAGCTTTCGCATCAAGGGTAGGTTTTTCTTGGAGCCAATACCGCGACCCACAACAACTAGACGCTCGGCATCGGCAATCGAAGCCTGCTGGCCCCATTCCTCGGCGGGAATCGAAATCTCGACACGAGCCTTGGCGTCTTCCGCAAGTAATACCTGGGTAATCGTTCCGGAGCGGCTATAGTCAAAGTCGGGCGCCTTAAAAATGCCGGGGCGCACCGTTGCCATCTGGGGACGGTGGTTGGGGCAGATAATGGTGGCCATCAAGTTGCCGCCAAACGCCGGACGCGTCTGTTGCAGCAGGCCCGTCTCCGTATCCATCGAAAGCACGGTGCAGTCGGCCGTAAGGCCCGTCCGCAGGCGCACGGCAACGCCAGGCGCCAGCTCGCGGCCAAAAGCGGTCGCACCGTACAGAATGGCTTCGGGCTTGCGCTCGGCTACCAAATCGCAGATGAGGCGAGCATAGACCTCCGCGTCGTTCTGACGCAGGCGCTCGTCACGACAGACCAGAACTTCGTCCGCACCGGCGCAAACCAGATGCTCCAGGTCCTCAAGCGAGCCCTCGGGGCCCATGCCGACCAGCGCCACCAGGCGACAGCCGCGTGCATCGGCAAGCTCGCGGCCCTTGCCCATGAGCTCGTAGGCCACCGGGGCCACGTCATCGTGCTCGTCGGTCTGAACGAATACCCAAATGTCTCGATACGCATCGAGGTCAACCGCGCCGGCGGCCTCGTCGCGCTCGATCGAAATGGCGTTGACGGGACAGGCGTCGACGCACCCGCCGCACAAGATGCAGCCGTCGGTCACATGGGCGCAGCGGTTGGGGCGCTCGCCCTCCACCACAATGCCACCCGAGGCACAGGCGCGAACGCAGCGGCCACAGCCAACGCATGCCTCGCTATCGATTATCAGTCCGCTCATCTATGCCATCCCCTCGATAATCTTGGCAAGCTTTGCCGCCTGTTCGACCGGCGTGCCCTCGATGGCCTCGCACGTTTGGTCACGGTCGAGCACAAACGAGCGCACGACCTGCGTCGGCGATCCGGTAAGGCCGCAGCGCAAAGGGTCGGCATGCACATCGGCAGCACTGACCACCCGCACATCCGCATCTTCGGCCGCGCGAATGCCGGCGATGCTCGGCATGCGCAGCTGGCCGATCTCCTTGGCGGTCGTCATCGCGCACGGCATCTCCAGATACACCGTCTCCTCGCCGGCATCGCAGCCGTGAACAAGCGCCAGTGAACCACAGGTCGTAAAGCCCGCGCTCTGCACGCAGCTCACGTCGGTCACGCAGGGAATCTCAAAGGCACCGGCAAGCTCGGGACCAATCTGGGCCGTATCGCCGTCCACCGCCATCTTGCCGCAGATGAGCAGGTCGAAGTCCTCGTCGAGCGCCTCGATGCCGCACTTGAGGGCATAGGTGGTTGCCAGGGTATCGGCACCTGCAAAGGCGCGATCGGTTAGCAGCAGTGCGTCATCGGCGCCGCGGGCGATGCAGTCGCGCAGTAGCAATTCGGTTGCAGGGATACCCATCGATACCACCGTCACGCGCACATCCATGCCAAAGCCGATAAAGTCGTCCTTGAGCGCCAACGCACATTCGAGGGCACTTGCATCGAAGGGATTAATGACCGCCTGCTTGCCATCGCGCACGATGGTATTGGTTTTGGGGTCCATCTTGACCTCGGTGCTTCCCGGCACCGCCTTGACGCACACCACCATATGGAAATCACTCATCTTCACGCGCCCCCTTTCTGGACGAGTTCATCCAAGAGCTTCTCCGAAAACAGGTTGCCACGGCCCAGCTGCCCGGCAGGATCGAGCTGCAGCTTGAGTCGAGCCGATTCAACCATGGCCTCGTGGCCGTACATCGTCTCCAAAAAGCCCGCTTTGATCTTGCCGACGCCGTGCTCGGCAGAGACGGCGCCGCCCATAGCCGTTACCTCCGCAGCCCACTGGGCAAACAGCTCACCGCCGCGACGGTAGTCTTGCGCATCGCGAGGCAGGATATTCACATGCAGATGGTTGTTGCCGATATGTCCCCAGGCGGCAGACTCAAGCCCGCTTTCGGCCAGCGTGCGGCGATAGAGGGCAACGACATCGGCCAGGCGCGTGTTGGGCACCGACATATCCGACCCCAGCTTGGTAATGGTGGGGTCGGTGCGGCGGCGCTCGTCGATGAGCATGTTGACGCTCTCGGGAACGGCGTGGCGGAAGAACCGCTGGCATTCGCGATCGACCTCGGTGCGTGCAACCCAGGTCGCGTCGTCGTGGCCGCCCGCAAGCTCCAAAACCCATCCCAGGTGGTACAGCTCCTCGGTCGCTTGCGCCTCGTCGTCGCAGTCGAGTTCCACGTAAACACAGACCTTTGCCTCATCGTCGAGTGCCGGCAGCGAGGCAAACGCGGTCGACTGCTCGCGCTGGCGGCGAAGGATATCCAAGGCGCCGGCATCGAAATACTCAATAGCGGCGGCATGGGACAGCACGGGGCGCACGGAATCGGTAAAGGACACCGCCTTGTCCTCGCTGTCGAAAAAGCAGCTCACACCCCATACGACCGAAGGTGCCGCCTGCAAGGCAATCTCGAGCTCGGTAATGACGCCGAGTGTGCCGCACGCACCGATAAAGAGGTCGATGGCGTCCATATCGTCCGAAACGAAATAACCCGACGCGTTTTTGGTCTTGGGCATGGTATAGCCAGGAAGATCCAGCTCGAGCGCGCGGCCTTCCGCTGTCACGAGCGACAAGTGGCGTGCGTCAGCGTGCGCCTGACCTCGATGAAGCTCAAGCAGGTCGCCGTCCGCCAGTGCCACGTGAAGCCCCGTAACGTGCGGGCGCATGGGGCCGTAGGCGTAACTGCGGGCACCGGAGGCATTGCACGCCGCCATGCCACCCAGGCAGGCAGATGCCTCGGTGGGATCGGTGGGAAAGAACTGCTCAGGAGCTGCCTGGAACTCCTCATAGGCCTCAAGCGACACCTGATCCCAGTCAGCGGTCGGCAATGCCTTCTTACCCAGCTGCTTGCGCAACTCCGAAAGCACGACGCCCGGCTCCACGCGCAGCAGAAAACGGCCTCGCTCGTCGCGGCGAAGACCCAGGTAGCGATTCATACGAGAAGTGTTGAGGATATGTCCGCCGTGAGGCACGGCACCGGCAGCCAGACCGGTCCGAGCACCCTGGACCGTTATCGGAACATGCTCGGCATGGAGCTTTCGCAGAATGGCGCGAACTTCGTCCTCCGTTGTCGGAAACGAGATGCTCGACGCCTCGCCCGATGTGCGAGATTCATCGCGACCATATTCTTCGAACTCGTCGCCGAAGGGTTTGATGGCTGCAGACACGCGAACTCCCCCTTTAGTTAACTACAGTGTTTGCAGGGAGATGTTACCGCATCGTTTCGTCGACGTGACTGAGACCGTCTCCATAATTGGCGAATTTTACGTTTGCGCAATTCGGCGAGCGGCGGCGTTTTCTCGGCAGGCGCTCTATTTAACGCGCTCCTTTCCATCGCAGCCACGCACACAATTGGCGCTCGAAAAAACTTGAGATATTTTTTAGCGTCTCTCACCTGCGGCGATGTAAACCCGTCAAGCATTTGGTCAGAAATTGGTCAAGTTGTGGCTGATACGGTCGGCATCGACAGCCAAAACCAATAGAAGGTTTGGCCCAAAAACAGGGAGGTTCCCATGGCATATTACTGGCCCCAGTACGGCATCGCCATCGAAGTTGACGATGACCCATATCTTCTGCCCTTCGATGAGGAGGCATTTCCCGATGCGGTTGTCTATCACGTCACCACCGACGTGATTTGCGATCCCGAATCGTTTTCGGCACTCGCCCACCACATCGCCCACATCCACGACATCAAACTCGACCCAAACTTCGACGAGCTCATCTACTCGCGACGCCTCATGCTCCACATGCTCTTTGGCGCCGATCCGTCCACGTTCGCGCGCGTCTATACCACTAAGGATGCCGCATGAGCGTAAGGAAGCAGTCGAGCCCCCTAGGGTCAAAACATCGAAAAAGGCTCGGCGTTGTCTGCCTGGCCATCGCCTGCGCCCTTATCGCCGTCGGCCTTTACGCCTGGCAGTCAAAGCCTGTCGCCGAGACAGGTGCCTCGGTCACAGCGGCGGAGGGTAAGTCGCGCCAGGAAATCCAGGACGAGCTCGATGCCATCGTCCGCGACAACATGATGACAATCTCGGTCGCACCGGTCGCCCAGCTACAAAAAGGCGGCAAGCTGCGCGTCAACGTGCAAAACGTCCAGGATAACAAGTTTCCCCAGCGTTTCCGCGTGATCCAAAACGACGAGACCATCTATGAATCGGGGGTGGTCGAGACCGGCAAGACCGTTGAGACCTGCCCCGCAGGCGACATCAAAGAAGGCGAGGCGTATATCGAGATTCAAGCGCTCGACGCCAAGACCTACGACGCCCATGGCAATCCCACGCGCATCAAGGTGCGGGTTGCGCAGACAGAAGACTAGACCTGCCACCTGTTATGAAAATGCGCACCCGTGCCGCTTTCGTCTAACCCTCACGGAAACGGTCCGTGACGAATAGAAAGGAACGATTATGGACATCACCGGGAATTTGAGCGGGGCCAGGGTGCTCGTCGCGGGCGCAGGGCTGGCGCTCGCACTCGCAATGGGCGCCGCGCCGACCACCGCCCTGGCGGAGGGACGCACTGGAACCACCAACGTGACCATCAGGACCGAAATCGACAACATCAAGTTCAAAGCCCCGACCGTCATTCCGTTCGTCGCTAAGGCAGACGGCACGCTCCAGGGCCCTTCCGAGAATACAACCACCATCGACAATCTTTCGGCCTATGGCATCCATGTTACCAACATGAAGATTGCCGCCCAGAAGTCCTGGAGCATCGTCGCCGACGCCAAGACGGGGACCGCCCAGAACTCCATCGATTTTAAGGTCGGCCCAGACAAGGCACTCCAAGACGCCCACGCCGCGACGCAGGAAGCGGGCCTCGACCTTTCCAAAAATGCATCCTTCGACATGGGCTACCAGGGCATCGCCGATGGTACGGACAAGATTAAGCTTAAGACGAGCGGCGCTGTCGCCCGCGTCACGCGAGACATCTTCCATGTGACCGGCACGGGCGACCAGGTCGCAACCATTACGTGGACGGTCGAGCCCGGTGCGCACACGGCCTAAGGCAATTGTCCTTGCCGTCATCATCGGCGTTGCAACGTTTGCCCCGATCGCCGCTTTTGCCCAACAAGAGCAGGCGCAGGCTGCCACGCAGGTAACTGTCGATCTATCGGAACTCGAACGCAGTGGCCAACATGAACCCCTAGCGCAAACGAGCGACACGCGACAGCTCCTGGCAGCAGGAATCGCCACGGCAGGCGCTAGCGCCATCGGCCTTGGTCTGCGCATCAAACGCAGCCAGTAGCCGCGATAATCGAGACCGTCCAGAACAGGTAAGGAGAACCCATGGCATCAAAGAACCTTTTGCCCGTTGCCGCGCTCTGCAGTGCGCTTGCCACCGGCATGCCCGTCGCCGCTCTAGCGACACCCGCCGTGGACGTCCCCTTACCTGCCGTCAACTGTCTCGCCACAAACCAGATGAGCACCATCGCGCGCCAACGCTTCTCGCTTGCGCAGGCAAGCATTTCGGCCTCGGGGTGCCTCCGTCGCTGCACGAACAGCTCGATAGTCGTGGATACCGAGCGCTCGAGCACAGCGGACGGCCCCCTAACGGGATGCATTATCTGCACATGGCGCGCAGCTGCAACTGATGCCGATGGCGATTCCTGCGACGTGGAGCTGCGCCTCGACATCACCCTGTCCGATGACTCGGCGGACGGGGCAACAGTCGCCTTCGACAGCACGTTTTTCGAAAACGGAGGGGGTGTATGCCTGGGCTGCGTCCCCTCGAGCGCCGATGGCACGCAGCCCGCTATCTCATTCACCGCATCGCTGAAAATGACCAAGGCGGGCACCGACGCCACGGCAAATGGCGAGATCGCTCTGATGTTCTACGCGAGCGGCACAGAAAGCCAGGAGATTCGGGGCAAACAGCGGACCGGATCGCTCAGCCTGACGCGAGGGGCAGATCCCGGTCCTGTCGATATCAGTGCCGAAACGCAAGATGTGCATCACGTCCTTGTCGATCCGGCGCTCCTCGAGATGGAATGGAGCGGAGTAGGAGCGGTCGGACTCGCCCCCTCGACGGGTGACATCGCAAGCGACTCCAGCGAGAGCAGCGGTGAAATAGCGCCTGGGGACAATGGCGCACCAGGCGGCATAACACCGCCATCGAGCGGTCCTTCAGCCACTTTCAGCGAGCCAAGCGAAACAGCCACCGCAGTGGGCTGCACGCAAGCTGGCGAAAACTTGGGGTGTCCCATGCCGGCAGACATCGACGAGGGCAATTGTTGCATGATGGTCGCGCTCGACCGCACGGAAACCGTCGACGCCGCGAGCATTGAGGCCACCGCTGCCGATAAGCCCGTCCGCAAAGCAGCCATTATCGCATTCCCTAAAACCGTCGAAGTTGTTTTTCTGCCATCGGGCGAGGTCGTAGCCCCCACCTTGCTCACCTTGCTTGGGGCAAAGGGCACGGCCAACCAAATCGACAACCTCACGGTCGCCGACCCTGCGACCACCGCAAAACTGCACCTGTATGCCGTAACCTCGGACGGAGGCAAAACCGAGGAATTCGACGGTGAGAACCTCCTGAATAACCGGATACTCCATAAAATGGAAGACGTCTCGTATCAAATTGAGCTCGTGGGATTTGACCGAGCTCGAGATGCCGATATCATCGCCGCGGCCATTGAGTCCCCGCAGCGACTCATGACGCTGTGCTTCGATTACAGCCCCTATGTCGTGATGGGAGGCTGAGGCTTGGGCACCAAATGCCGTCATTAATACCACTTATATAACGTATAGGATGAGGCATGACGCACCCTGCAGCCCGTTCTGCTACGATTGCCAGGTTGGCATCAATATGGGAGGGTTCATGCCGGGTTTGGGAACGGTCATCAACGTCGCACTTTTGATTGCGGGCGGACTGCTGGGCCTTATAGGCGGACGCTTTATCACACCCCGCATCCAAGACACGCTCATGAAGGCGTCGGGGCTGTGCGTTTTGTTTATCGGACTGGGCGGCACCATGCAAAAGATGCTCGTCATTGACGGGAAAGCGCTGGAGACCACCGGCACCACCATGCTCATCGTCTCGTTTGCCCTCGGCTCGCTCATCGGCGAGGCCGTTAACCTGGAAGCCGGCATCGAAAACCTGGGCGAATGGCTCAAGCGCAAAACCGGCAGCGAGGGAGACAACGAGTTCACCAATGCCTTTGTCTCGACATCGCTGACCGTCTGCATCGGTGCCATGGCTATCGTGGGATCAATCCAAGACGGCTTGCTCGGCGACTGGTCCACGCTTGCCCTCAAGGGCGCGTTGGACTGCATCATCGTCTGCACCATGACGGCTTCGCTCGGCCGCGGCTGCATCTTCTCCGCCCTGCCCGTTGCCGTATTCCAGGGAACGATTACGCTGTTTGCCGGCGCGCTCTCCCCCATCATGACCGCCGCCGCCCTCGACAGTCTATCGCTCGTGGGCTCTATACTCATCTTCTGCGTCGGCGTCAACCTCATCCGTCCTCAGACCTTCCGCACGGCCAATATGCTCCCCTCCGTTGTCATAGCCGTCATCTACGCCCTCCTGTTCTAAATCTATCTACGTAACGGTATCTCGAACACCTGTTTGATGCTGTGCTATGATATGAGGTCACCGAAGCTGCGTTAGGAGAGGAGAAACGGTGGCCGACCAGGACATCAAGATGCTCATCGAGCGCATTATGGCCGAGGCCCGGACCCATCAGTCTGCTCGCTTCTCAAACGAAGTCTATGCTGACGAGCCGATTCTCAAAACCGGTCGTCAGATGCAGAACTTCCTTCCCGACCAGTACCGCAAAATGCGTGAGATATCGCGTTGGCAAGAAGACCCCAAGGGTGGCGCGGGACGTTGGCTTTCGGAAGCCGAGCTTTTCTACCGCCAAGGCCTGCTGATGGCCGACTTTGAGGACGACTGTCCCTACAACGGCACATTCAAGTCGTACTTTCCCACCTATAACGCCATGAGCGATCGGCAGCTGCGCGGCTATTTTACCTGGCGCACCCAAGTGCGCCGCGGAACCGTCGAGGAAACGTCTACGTCCTTTGCCTTTCTGTATCTCTATGAGCTGATCTGCGGCATTGGCGTAGATGACCCACTCGATGGTTTTAACAAAATCAAGGCCTTTTGGGATGCCTATCGCGCCTTTGAACCCGGCATCGACCGGTTCGCACGCGTGTGGCTGCAGGACTACGCCGTGTTCCACGGACTCGACCCCAAGCTGCTTCGTGATTCTAAAACCGTCATGTTCGACAACGCCCTTATCGAGCTGCGGCGCTCGGCTCGAGACCTTGCACCAGCACCGTCGGACCTGGCGCCCGCGCGTCGCAAGAACTCCGAGCCCACGCTCCCCCTTCCGCCCGACGAGGCTCGCGAGGAGCGACTCATGGCCGCCATCAACGCCCTCTCCACGTATAACCTCAATAACTCACGGCTCGATCGCAGCCACCATCGCGACCTGCGCCACGTGGCATGCGCCGTGTATGTCCGTATGGCGCGCTACTATGACACGCACCGAAAGACCGGTATCGTGGCGAGCTTGTTTGGGGAGGAGACGGCCATGCCCTATACCATGTTTGCCTCGGCCGTGTTCTTTGCGCCCAATCGCCACGAAGACTGCGAATAC
The DNA here is from genome assembly GCF_003459655.1 of Collinsella sp. AF19-1LB. Lineage (NCBI taxonomy): Bacteria > Bacillati > Actinomycetota > Coriobacteriia > Coriobacteriales > Coriobacteriaceae > Collinsella > Collinsella sp. AF19-1LB. The sequence goes on along the minus strand of NZ_QRWO01000015.1, from coordinate 18,996 downwards.
CGCTTGGATCCCATCCATATCTACCGTTGCCAAAACGGTTTTTGGGAATGCATGCGGATTCACGGCAGCAGGCAAAAGAGCAGCAAGCTTGGCGAGATGATGCGCGCCTGCGACCAACGCCTGCGCCTGGCCCTAGACCCCACCCACCCCCTGAAGGAGGAGAAGGTCCCCAAATATCTGGCCAAGATCATCGACGACGAGATCGTGGCATGGCTTTCGTGGGACGCCGCGCACCAGCCCGTCAAGATCGATATCGACCTGAGTCAGCTGGGACACATTCGGAGCGCCGCCGCACAAACACGTGAGGCACTTTTAATTGATGAGGAGCGCGAGGACGATGTGCCCACAGAGGTCGATACGGAGGGCTCCGAGCAGCCGGAAGCCAAACCCGCGGCCGGCGTGATGGTCGAGCCGATCGCGGCGCCCACGGAGCGCAACGAAGCCGACGAGCCAACCATTTCCACCGAACAGTTTGGCGTCGTGGCACCGCTCCTCGCACCGACGCCAGTGGTCGTATCGACTGCACCCGCTGGCACCGCAACCGAACTCGCGCCCGCCGCAGATGCCTTCCTTCGCGCGCTCCTCGAGCGGAACACGGCGCAGGCCACATTGGCGGTGGCACAGTCGGGCAAGAGTGAGGACATGCTCGTCGATAGCATCAACGAAGCGCTCTTTGACCTGGTGGGCGACACCGTTATTGAATTTGGCTCAGCAGGACCGCAGATTATCGAGGACTACGAAGCAGACGTGAGAGGATACCTAGACCATGAGTGATACCGCATCCGCAGCACCCCGCGTGCCCAAGCGCGTCGCCGCCGTCATTCTCAACTCGCTCAAGGGCGGCGTGGTCCCGCGCATCGGCCTTCCCTATATCACCGTGGGGCGCGAGGTCGAGATCCGTGCTCTGCTCACCGACCTGAGCCTCATCGCCGATGGCGGCGCAAGCTTCCGTTTCCTAGTCGGTCGCTACGGCGCCGGCAAGAGCTTTTTGCTCCAGACCATCCGCACGCACGCCATGGGCGAGGGATTCGTCGTGGCCGATGCCGACCTATCCCCTGAGCGCCGTCTGCAGGGCGGCCAGGGACAGGGCCTTGCCACCTACCGTGAGCTCATCCGCAACATATCGACCAAGACGCGCCCCGAGGGCGGTGCGCTCAACCTTATCCTGGATCGCTGGGTCGCCTCGTGTGCCGATGCCGACGAGTCTGCCGTCAATGCCCAACTGGCCCCACTCGAGGAAATGGTCCACGGCTTCGACTTCGCCCGCATGCTCCGCCGCTACCGCGCGGCCGTATCCGAGGGCGACGAAGAAGCTATGAGCCGCGTGACCAAATGGATTCGCGGCGAGTACCGCACCAAGAGTGAGGCACGCGCCGAGCTGGGCTCCTCGACCATCATCAGCGATGACGACTGGTACGACTACGTTAAGCTCATTGCGCGCTTTTTGGTCTGCAGCGGCTACAAGGGCATGCTGGTGCTCATCGACGAGCTCGTGAATCTGTATAAGATTCCCAACGCCATCACGCGCCAATACAACTACGAGAAGATCCTGACCATGTACAACGACACGCTCCAGGGCAAGGCGCAGTACCTGGGCATGATCATGGGCGGCACGCCAACCTCCATCGAAGACCGCCGCCGTGGCGTGTTCTCCTACGAGGCCCTGCGAAGTCGACTCGCTCAGGGCCGCTTTGCACGCGAGGACCTTAAGGACATGCTCGCGCCCATCATCCGCCTGCAGCCACTCACCTACGAGGAGTTGCTGGTGCTGATCGAAAAACTCATGCAGATCCATGCCGGATACTTTGGCTGGACGCCCACGCTTACCGAGAACGACTTGGTAGACTTTCTCAAGATTGAGTTTGGCCGCGTGGGAGCCGATACGCACCTGACGCCGCGTGAGGTCATCCGTGACTTTATCGAGCTGCTCGATATCCTGTGCCAGAACCCCGATGCAAACGTGGCCGAGTTGCTGCAAAGCGTCGGCGGCGACGCGCTGGCACCGGCAGCCGCAACAGGCGACACCGGCACCGCAGACGGCGACCGCAACTTCGCCGAATTCACCATCTAACCTGCCAAAAAGGGACAGGTCTATTTTGGCAGCTTTTATCTGCACAAACGTTGAGACAGCAATGCAGCAAACCATTGCCAACCGCATTGAGAGGTTCGTATTTGAGGGGAGGCCCCGTGAACGCCTTTGACCGATATGCTCCGTTTATCCAAGACTTCATCTACTCCCACGATTGGGAGAGTCTGCGCTCTATCCAGGTTGCGGCGGCAGATGCCATCTTTAACACACAAGACAATGTACTCCTAACGGCATCCACAGCTTCCGGCAAAACCGAGGCAGCCTTCTTTCCCATCCTGACCGAGTTTTGGGAGAACCCGCCCGCGAGCGTGGGCGCCCTCTACATCGGCCCCCTCAAAGCGCTCATCAATGATCAGTTCGTCCGCCTCAACGACCTCTGCGAAGAGGCCGATATCCCTGTCTGGCACTGGCATGGCGATGTCTCGCAGTCGCACAAGGCTAAGCTCATTAAAAAACCGAGCGGCATCCTGCAGATTACACCCGAGTCACTCGAAGCGCTTTTAATCCATAAGCACATGGCGATCCCGCGCATGTTTTGCGACCTGCGCTACGTGGTCATCGATGAGGTCCACTCGCTCATGCGCGGCGACCGTGGCGGGCAAACGCTCTGCCTTATCGAGCGACTCTCGCGCATGGCCGGCGTGCAGCCTCGCCGCATTGGCCTTTCGGCTACCATCGGCGACCCCGAGCGCACGGGCGCTTTTCTCTCACAGGGAACGGGGCGCGACTGCGTTATCCCCCGCTTTGAAGAACCGCGCCGCGTGTGGCGCATCTCCATGGAGCACTTCTACAACTCGGGCCCCCAGGCGCAGCAGCGGGGATTCATGGGTACAGGTCCTCAAGAGGCCGAAGTGCTTGCGTGCGAGCGCATCGATGCGGCGGCATCCGCGGCACTGCCCGCCGGCGCCCAAGACATGCGTCACAGCGGACAGCTCACACAAGAGGAGCGCCGTCAACGTCGTGAGCGGGCACAGGGCAAGGCCGCTCCCAAGGACCGCCAAGCTTCCTCGGCCCCCGAGGGCGAAGTCGACATCCCCCAAGCACCCGAACAGGCATTACTCAACCCCACCGATACAGCACCAGACAACGCCGACCCCGGTATGGGATATATCTTTGAGCACACGCGCGGCCGAAAGTGCTTGGTCTTTGCCAACTCGCGCGAGGAGGCAGAGGCCGTATGCTCCATGCTGCGTAGCTACTGCGAGAGCCGGCACGAGCCCGACCGCTTCCTTATCCATCACGGCAACCTCTCGGCATCGCTACGCGAGACGGCAGAAGAGCTCATGCGCGACGAGGAACAGGCACAGACAACCGTCACCACCTCCACGCTGGAGCTCGGCATTGATATCGGTCGCCTGGAGCGCGCGTTCCAGATCGATGCACCGTTTACCGTCAGCTCCTTTTTGCAGCGCATGGGGCGCACGGGACGCCGCGATCTTCCGCCCGAGATGTGGTTTGTCATGCGCGAGGAAGAGCCCGAGCCGCGCACGATGATGCCTGAAACGATACCTTGGAAGCTCCTCCAGGGCATCGCGCTCGTACAACTCTATCGCGAGGAAAAGTGGGTCGAGCCGCCCGAGCTCGATCGACTCCCCTACAGCCTGCTCTATCACCAGACCATGTCGACCCTCGCCAGCACCGGCGAACTCACGCCTGCCGAACTTGCCCAGCGCGTGCTCACGCTCAGCTATTTCCACCGCGTCTCGGCCGATGACTATCGCGTACTGCTGCGCCACCTCATCAAGATCGACCACATCCAGGTCACCGAGGGCGGTGGGCTCATTGTGGGCCTCGCGGGCGAGCGCATCATTAACAACTTTAAGTTTTACGCCGTGTTCCAGGAAAACGAGGAGTTCACCGTTCGCAGCGAGTCGGCCGAGTTGGGCACGATCGTCAATCCGCCACCGCCCGGTGAGCGCATCGCCATCGCCGGACACTGCTGGATTGTCGAGGAAGTGGACTGGAAGCGTCATACCGTCTTTGCCACGCAGGTCAAGGGCCGGGTGCCGGCCTACTTTGGCGACTGTCCCGGTGACATCAATACACACGTACTCGAGCGCATGCGCAAGGCGCTCAACGAACACGCCGCGTATCCGTACCTTATGGGTAACGCACGGGCCCGCCTTGCGCAGGCTCGTCATACGGCCGAGATTTCGGGCGCGGGAACTAAACCGCTCATTAACCTGGGCGGCGATACCTGGGTGCTCTTCCCCTGGCTGGGCAGCTACGCCTTTTTGGCCCTCGAGCGCATGCTCAAGATTAAATGTGCCGCGGAGTTGGGCCTTCGCGGACTCGACCCATCACGCCCGTACTTTATGCAGTTTAAGATGAAGGCCGACGAGGAGACGTTCTTTGAGGTGCTCGCCGCCGAGGCCGAGAAGGACTTCGATCCCATCGAGCTCGTCTATCCCGGCGAGGTGCCTTATTTTGACCGCTACGACGAGTTTGTTCCCGAAGAGCTCGTGCGCAAGGGCTTTGCCGAAGGCGTGCTCGACATAGAGGGCATGAAGCAGCGTGTCCGCAGCTGGAGCGACCACGCCTAAGACCCGTCTTTTTGGGACGGAGAGACTTACTTGTCGTGAAGGACGGTGCCGAGGAAGTCGGTGTCGAAGGGCACAGCTTCGGCAAAGACATAGTCGCCGTCGCTGGCGATGAGCAGGTAGTTCTCCTCGCCGCCGAACTCCGCATCGCCGCATGGGACCACCCAGGCGTGGGCGAATACCTCGAGTGCCGCGGCAACGCAATCGCGCAGGAACGTCACGTCGCTCCCCCTGTTCGCACTCACGATATTGGCAACATAGATGCCCCCGGGGTTCAGGCTGCCTCGCACCAAACGCAACGCCTCAACCGTCGCCAGCTCGCGCACGGGCTCGACACCGCCAAAGCAATCGCTCACGACCACGTCGTAGCGACGATGGCCCACGCTCATCACGCCCAGGTACGAACGCGCCTCAGCGGTAATCACCCGCAAGCGGTCGCCCACCGCGCGCTCCAGCTCGTCCAGGTAGAACCAGCGGCGCGCCAGGCGCGTAATCTCTCCGTCATACTCGATAACGTCCATGCGCAAACTCTCGTGCGACATCAACGCGAACTTGGGATAGGCAAACCCACCGCCGCCCAGCATGAGCATACGGTCGATACCATGCCCGTAAGCATCACGCATTGCGTCCTCGGCCTCAAACACATCGTCAAATGCACGATAGTACGCAAAGACCGGCTCCGCCCAACGATCGCCAGCATAGCTCGCGCTTTGGTAGACGCCGCCCTGCACGAGCACACGGACCTCGTCACCGCCCTCATCGTGCATGCGCTTCACGCGCGCCAACCCATTGCGGGTTCGCGCAACCTGCAGACAGGCAGCACGAACAGCGACAGCGGCCGCACCAAGCGCCGCGGCTCCCAGAGCAACGCCGGCAACGACGCCGGCAGAAACACTCGGCTTGTTCATCTAGAGCTCCTTTTGCAGATAAAGGCCATGGTCATAAAATCCAAGATGGCGATAGTACTCGCGTGTGCCAATCGCGCTAATCACGTTGATACGTGCATAACCAGCATCCCGGGCAATCTCGCACGCACGCTCTACGAGCAAACGTCCCAACCCGTGATGCTGCGCCGCCTGGCCCTGATCCCCCACGCGTGCCGCCATGCCATACACGTGTACCTCGCGAATCATCGCCTCGTCCGGCGTCGTCGGCAACTCGTCTGCATGCGCGGCAACAAACGAATGGTCGGGCAGCGACAACCGCAAAAAGCCCGCGATCTTGCCCTGCGGCGTCACCCACTGCAAAAAGCGCTCGTGCGTCACCGGCGTCTCGTATGCTACCTCCTCATCAAGAGATAGCTCATCCAAGTCGGCACCAGCCGTGCTGATCTCGCGATAGCGAATCTCGCGCACCGTCGCACCATCCCCCCGAGCAGCCAGGCGGTTCTCGACGAGCTGACGCAGGTTGGGTTTCTTGTTGCCCACCATGATGTCGTCGGAGCTAAAGTCGCGGATCATGCGGCTGATGCGGCAGAACGCCGGCGTCACCACGATGTCGTCGGCCAACACATCGAGCAGCTCGTCCTCGGTATAGGGGCGCCACTCGCCACGCTCGTAACAGCCCACCAGACGCGAGCCCTCGATGAGCGCGCACGGGTAGACCTTGACCTCGTCGGGCATAAAGGCGCCCTCGGTCATAAAGCGCTCGTAGTCGCGCTTGTCCCCATCAGGCGTGGCGCCCAGCAAGTTGAGCATAAAGTGCGCGTGGATCTTAAAGCCAAACAGGCGCGCGAGCGAAAACGCCCGCTCGATCTGCGCCACCGAAATGCGGCGCTCGTTGATATCGAGTAGATGCTGGTCAAGACTCTGAATACCCATCTGAATCTTGGTGCAGCCCAAGCGGCGGATAAGTGTGAGGGCCTGCGGCGTTACGGCATCGGGACGTGTCTCGATAACGAGCCCCACCACGCGATGCTTCGCCGTCTCGTTGATGCGCTGCTGACGCTCAAGTTCCTCCATCGTTGCCGCCTGCCACTCGGCAACCTCGCCCCACGGCGTGCCAGGGCCGTACAGACGACGCACCGCACGGTTGTAGCCGCCCACAGCAACATCCACGCGCTCCTGCTCTCCTGCAACACCGCTCGCGAGCTCGGCCTCGTCTGTCGCAATGCCGGCAGCCCGGTAGCGCTCGCGACGCCCCGCCACCACCGGCGGCAGGGCATCGGCGGGCGCATCGTCGAGCAGGCGCCCCGCCTCGGCACGACTGATGCCCGGACGCGCCAACATGGGATTTGCCGCCACGCCCGCCACCGCATCATCATTGAGCGCACGGAAGAGCTCCAACATAAACCACGTCTGATACCCTTGCGGATAGTCGCTCCAGGTACCGCCAAGCACAATAAGCTCGATTTTATCGGTCGCATGACCCATCTGCGAAAGCGCGGTCAGGCGAGCGCTCACCTGCAGATACGGGTCGAAGCAGTTTTGCTCCGCACGGGCGCATGCCGGCTCGGCGTGCAGATAGCTTTTAGGCATGCGCAGGTCGTTGGGGCAAAACAGGCAATCGCCCGAGCACGGCCAGGGCTTGGTGATGACGGTAATGGTCGCCACGCCCGAAGCCGTGCGACGAGGCTTCATGCGTAGCACCTGCAGCAGTTGACGCTCCAGCTCCGCATCGACATTCCATCCAGCCCAACGAGCCGGCTCCTCACGTTTAACCCGCTGGTAGAACGGCAGCAGACGGCGCTTGGCCAAATCGCGTTTGTCGGCACCCTCGCGGCGCGCCTCGGCATGTATCAGTTTGACGAGCGCCTTGTCGTCTACGGTCTCGCCGCAACGCAGGGCCTCGAGTATGTTCAAGATAATCTGTTCCATGCCCCCATTGTAAAGGCAAAGGCCCCGAAGCCCGTCACGGCTCCGGCGCCTCCATCAAACAGCGCGTCTATGGTTTATAAGTCTTCGATAACCACCCGTCACTCTGGATCAAACGACATGTCGCCCGAACCGACCTCAAAACGATACGTGGCAGACTTATCGCCGTTGTCGAATTCAAGATTCAATATGGTCTCGCCATCGTAGCCAAGCGGAAGGAAATCGCTCTCGAAGTCGCCGCTGCCCACGGTGAGGCTCGCCTTAAAGCCCGTCGAGCTCGGAACCGTCATCTCCACGTCGCCCGAGCCCACGCTCACGTCCATCGACTTCGCGGGCGCCTGGTAGAGCTCGAACGTCATGTCACCCGAACCAACCTCGGCATTCAGGGTGTCGGTCACGGTGCCCGTAAACTCAACGTCTCCCGAATTCAACGTTATATCCAGATCATGGCACGCAATGTCCGCGACCGCCAGGTCGCCCGACCCTACATTCGCCGTAATGCCCACCAGGTTATCCGCAACATCTCGCGGCAGCTCAATGGTAATTGTGCGGTCAATCGCGCGCTTATCATCGTAGTCGAACTGACTGATCTTGAGCGTAGATCCCTTGACCTCAGCAAGGTTCCGGGTAGCCGCATCAGAAGCAGACGTTCCCTTCGCAACGCGGCCGCTTTCGATAACACGCACCGGGCCGCCAGAGACACATTTAACCTCGACCGTGCCCGACGTCACGTCCAAGTCAAGCGATGTGAACGCGTCGGCATCAAACGTTTCGCTCGAAAGCTGTTGAGGCCGAGCGGAATAGTTACCGCTATCCAAGAGATCATCGTCGTCAAACATATCGTCAAAATCAGACAAATGGCCAGATAGAATACCGGTTGTACGCACCATATCGGAATGAGCCAATAGCCGCGAAGTGCCAAAGACAAGCCCGATGATAAACACGAACGCTCCGATGCCAACGCCCAAGCGTACCTTGGATTCATGCGAAAGCTTCATCATTCATCACCCTCTTTGGCACATGGCTCAGCGGTGGCCGCGGTAGCCACGCCAGCATCAGGTTCCGCAGAAGTATCCTTCCCCTGGGCCTTGATCGCCACCGACGCCGGGCCAACCTGAATATCCCCGCGCGCCCAATCGCCATCGAGCGCACGCGCCACCCAGTGATAGATGGGAATCGTAAAGAAGATCAGCGCGGCAAAGGGACCGGCACCAAACAGGAACATCAGCAAAAAGAACAGCAGCCAGCACACGGCCCAATACGGGAACGACTGGAACGGGCCCTTCACCGGAGTCGAGCCAACCGCGGCGCCACTCGTCGCCTGCGCCGTAGCGGCATTGGCGGCCTGCGCACTCCAACTCGCCGCCTGCGCCGCCTTGGCCGCGGCATCACTTGCCTGCGTAGCTGCCTCCGTGGCGCGTGCCGCCGCCTCATGGGTGCGGGCGCGCTCCGCCGCCTCGGCCTCGCGCTGACGGGCGCGGTCCTTGTTCTCAAACTCGATATCGTCCTCGATCTCATCGCTCGGATTGAGCAGCTCGTCCAGGCTCACGCCATAGAGTTTGGCGAGCGAGATCAGATTCTCGGTATCGGGCGAGCTCTCCGCGCGCTCCCATTTGCTGACCGCCTGGCGCGACAGTCCCAGCTTTCGTGCCAGCCCTTCTTGGCTAAAACCCTTGCTGCGACGAAGGTCGGCGAGCCGCTGCGCAGTTTCTACATTCATGGTTCCTCCTATGTGATGCCAGCCGTGCCGCCGGACCGTTTTTGTTCTTAAGGCGCCTTGCACAGTTAAAAATCTATCCGCCACCGCCAAAAGCATGCCACCTATTCTAGTGAGATTTTTGACAACCGGCGGTTGCGGGTGCATATGAGCTGCGGAAATGTGTCCAAACGAAGCAATGGCACCTAGCCCGGTTGTCCCCGTTGCGGCGTTAACGGTAGTATGGTCGTACTGTTTATTCCGCACCGCCAACGGAGGGAGTTCCGCGCCGTGAACCGCGATTTCGCCTCATCGCTCATCCAGCTCAACAACACGTTCTATCGCGAGCACTCCGCCTCCTTTTCCGATACGCGTCAGGCCCCGTGGCCCGGCTGGGTGCGCACCATGGACATTGCGCTCGAGCAGCTCGACGTCGCCACGATCGAGCATCCCGTCCGCGTCTTCGACCTTGCCTGCGGCAACATGCGCTTCGAGAACTTTGCCGCCGGCGGCACGCTGGCTGCCAAAGGCGTGGACGGCACGAGCCCCTCGGCAGACGCCAGCTGCCCCTTCGAGTTCTATGGTGTCGACTCGTGCCAGGACCTGGCCATCGATGCACGCGGCCACGCCCTGCGCATTCCCAACCTGCACTTCCAGGAACTCGACGTACTCGACGCCCTTATGAAGCTCAACCCCGCCGAGACACCCGACGTGCTTTTCGACGCCCCGCTCGCCGACATCTCGGTCTGCTTTGGCTTTATGCACCATGTGCCGTCGTGCGAGTACCGCGTACGCGTGCTCGACGCCCTGGTGCGCCAGACGCGCCCGGGCGGCATCATCGCCATCAGCTTTTGGGAGTTTATGAACGACGAGCGCATGGCGCGCAAGGCTGTTCGCGCCGAGGCCCGCGCCGAGCTCACCCCGCCGTTTGAGGGTTACGATTCCGCGCAGTTTGAAGCCGGTGACCACCTCATTGGCTGGCAAAACGACCGCCACGCCTACCGCTATTGCCATCACTTTGACGATCAGCAGATCACCGACCTGGTGCGCGGTGTCCGCACGTTCTACAAGAGCGGCGAGGTTCCCGTGCGCGAGCTTGAGCGCTTCCATGCTGACGGTCGCAGCGGCGAGCTCAACCGCTATGTGATTCTCAAGCGCCTGTAGGCACCGACGACTCGCCGCCGAGCCGCATCGCATCTTTTGGGCAAGCTATGCCCGCCCTTTTCAACCCATTGACGGAACGCGTAGCTATGCGTTCCATACTTATGACCAAGGAGCCTCATGGGAGCCGTCCACGTTCGCACGCCTAAGAACTTTGTGCTCGAGGAGCGCCTGGAGCGCTACGCCGATGCGATTGAGACGAACCCCGAGGCCTATGCCGGAGATTGGCGCAAGGCCTGCGCGCCAGTTGGCAGCAAGCCCTTCGAGCACCTTCACCTGGATCTTGGCTGTGGCAAGGGAACGTACCTTGTAGAGCGCGCAGTCCGCGAGCCAAACACCCTCTTTATCGGTATGGACCAGGAGCCCATCTGCATCGCCTATGCCGCGCAGAAAATCTGCGAGCAGAAACTGACCAACGCACTCGTCCTGCCCCGAGGCGCCGCATCGCTGCCGCAGCTATTTGCCGCAGGTGAGCTCGATGCCATCACCATCAACTTTCCCACGCCGCAACCCAAGGCCAAGTACGCCAAAAAACGACTCGTCCATGTCGACCATCTGATGCTCTACCGCCCGCTCCTTGCAGCCGGCGCCACCGTCACCCTGCGAACCGACAGCAAGCCATTGCGCGACTACGCCCTGGGGCAGTTTGCCGCGGCCGGCTACGACACGCTTTGGACAAGTGACGACGTGCGCCGCGACCATCCCGAGTACCCCGAGACCGAATATGAATGCCGCACGCGCGAGATGGGCGCCGCCGTCTATGGCATTTGCGCCACACCCGGCGCGCAGCCCAGCGATGAACAGCTCGCGGCGGGCCGCGCGCAGGAGCAAAGCCTAGCCTGCTACCTGCCCGATAACCTCGATGAGCTCGCCTATGTGCCTCTGGGCATGGAAGAAGCCGTCGAGAACTTTAGAAACCGCGCCCGCAAGGGCAAGAAGCGCTTACCGCAGGAGTCCTAGGGGCTTCTGATGGTCGCGGCGTCGGCAAACAAGCGCGAATAGGCGCCAACGAACGACCCTCGAGCCTAAGTGAGTAGACTTTTTTGCAATAGCCAAGCACAACCCGCATAGCGAAAACTAAAACCGCAGGTAGAGCGCTTGCGCAAAAGCCATGTGCTCGCGATATTGCAAAAAGCCTACTCACTTAGCTGGCAACTGCACCAAACGGCTGGGCAGAACGCCCATTTCCTGCATTTTCTCGCGTGCCGGCGCCCTGCATCGTTGCTACGCCATAATAGTTGGCGGACAAACGCGAGAGAAAGCAACCACACATGGTACAGACCACGACAGATACCGCTGCCAACACCGTTTCCGGCGCCGGCGCTGCCAGTTCATTCTCGGGCGGCACGGGAACCGAGGCAGAGTTCGGTTCGCTCGGCGCGCTCTCCCCCACCTGGTGGGAACCCGAAGACGGCAGCGAGCCCGAGCCATGGCTCACGCCCGACCAGGCCTTCGAGCGATTCTTTGAATGGACGAGCAATCGCGGTATTGAGCTGTGGGACCACCAAGAAGAGGCCCTCATGGACCTGGCTGCCGGCGATCACGTCATTTTGGGAACACCGACCGGATCGGGCAAGTCGCTTGTCGCGCTGGGCATGCTCTTTATGGGCATGGCGCAGGGCAAACGTTGCTATTACACGGCTCCTATCAAGGCTCTGGTCAGCGAGAAGTTCTTCGATCTGGTACAGGTGCTCGGCCGCGATAACGTCGGCATGATCACCGGCGACACGCATATCAACACCAAGGCGCCCGTCATCTGCTGCACGGCCGAAATCCTTGCCAACGATGCACTCCGCGAGGGCGAGGGCGCCGACGTAGGCTGCGTGGCCATGGACGAGTTCCACTACTTTGCCGACCCCGATCGCGGTTGGGCCTGGCAGGTGCCGCTGCTCACCCTGCCTCACACGCAATTCATGCTCATGAGCGCCACGCTCGGCGATGTCACCGCGATCGCCGCTTCGCTCGAGGAACACACCGGCGCTACCTGCGACTTGGTCGTCGATGCCCCGCGTCCTGTTCCGCTGAGCTACGACTATGTGACGACCTCGCTCGAGGGCACCGTCGAGCTCGCCATGCGCCGCGGCGAGGCCCCGCTCTATATCGTACACTTTAGCCAGGATGCCGCCCTTGCAACGGCGCAATCCCTCGCCAACTTTGGCATTGCCAGCAAGGAGCAGCGCAAGGCTATTAAGGAAGCCGCCAAAGGCACGAGCTTCTCCACGGCTTTTGGCAAGATCCTCAAGCGCTTGCTCGGCTGCGGCGTCGGCGTGCACCACGCCGGTATGCTGCCGCGCTATCGCCTGCTGGTCGAGCGCTTGGCGCAGCAGGGCCTGTTGCCCGTCATCTGCGGCACCGATACGCTCGGCGTCGGCATCAACGTGCCCATCCATACCGTGGTGCTCACCGCGCTCACCAAATTCGACGGCTACAAGATGCGTCGCCTGCGCGCCCGTGAGTTCCATCAGATTGCCGGTCGCGCCGGTCGCTCGGGCTTCGATACCGAGGGCATGGTCATCGCCGAGGCACCCGAGCACGAGATCGAGAATGCCAAGCTTATGGCCAAGGCGGGCGACGACCCCAAAAAGCTCCGCAAGATTAAAAAGAAGAAGGCCCCCGAGGGCTTTGTCACCTGGAACAAGCAGACGTTCGAGCGCCTGATCGAGACGCAGCCCGAAACGCTCAAGCCGCGCCTGCGCATCACGCACTCCATGGTGATTAGCGTGGTCGAGCGGGGCGGCAACGCTCGCGCCCGCGTGCACGACCTCATCGAGACAAGCCTGCAAACGCCCGAGGAAAAGGAAAAGCTCGAGGTTCGCGCCGACGAAATCTTCGCCACGCTCATCGATTCCGGCGTCGTCGTGCGCACCGAGGTGCCGCCCGCACCCGACGCCCCGACTGACGCCGCGCCGGATATCGACTACGCGCTGACGGTCGACCTGCCCGAGGACTTTGCGCTCGACCAGCCGCTCTCGCCGTTTTTGCTTGCCGCGCTGGAGCTGCTCGACCCCGAGAGTGAGACCTATACCATGGATTTAATCTCAATGGTCGAGGCGACGCTCGAAGATCCCAAGCAAGTGCTGCGTGCGCAGGAGCGTGCCGCACGCGATCGAGCTATGGCCGAGATGAAGGCCGACGGCATCGAGTATGAGGAGCGTCTGGAGCGCATTCAAGACGTCACGTACGAAAAGCCGCTCGAGGATTTGCTCGACGCCGCTTTTGACAAGTACTGCCAGGAAGTACCCTGGGCAAACGACTACCAGCTCTCTCCCAAGAGCGTCCTGCGCGATATGCTGGAAAGCGCGAGCGATTTTAAGGGCTACATTCAAAAGCTCGGCATCGCCCGCTCCGAGGGCATTTTGCTGCGCTACCTGGCAGAGGCTTACCGTTCGCTCGACCGCACCGTACCCATCGAGAAGCGCGACGAGCGCCTGCGCGACATTATCTCGTGGCTGGGCTTTGTGGTGCGCTCGGTCGACTCGAGCTTGGTAGACGAGTGGGAAAACGCTGGCAACCCGGCAGCCCTCGACGCCGCGCCGCCGCAGGGCATCGACGAGGTCGTGGCGGACCGTCGCGGCTGCACGCTGTTGGTGCGCAACGCGCTCTTCCGCCGCGTGACTCTTGCCGCCCGCGAGCATGTGCGCGACCTGGGCGAACTCGACGACGACTGGGGCATGAGCGAGATCCGCTGGCAAAAAGCACTCGACGCTTACCACGAGCAGCACGAGGAGATTCTCACCGACGGCGACGCGCGCTCCTCTGCTATGTTCTCGATCGACGAGTCCGACGAGAAGGCGCTCCACGTGTGGCACGTGCACCAGATTTTTGCCGACGAGGACGGCGACCACGACTTTGGCATCATGGGCGATGTCGATCTGGACGCCACGCAAGACGGTGGCGAGGTCATCTTCAAGAACTACCGCGTCGGCTTTATCGAGGACTTGCTCGAAGACTAGCCAACATAATGGAACGAAACGAAGC
>NZ_QRWO01000015.1:0-4709 GCF_003459655.1 Collinsella sp. AF19-1LB | reverse complement strand
GCGGGGCCGCTGGCAACATCGCCAGCGGCCCCGCTCTTGCACTATCCGCTATGCCTTACTCGGCATCCTCGACCTCATACGAATCTGCCTCGGCTGGCTCATCGTTTGTCTCTGGTGTAGCCTCATGCGCCTCGTCAAACGCTGCCTTCATGGTCTTGTTGCCCCATGTGAGCTTGCGGATGGTAAGCTCATCGGCCTTGTTGTGGGCAAGACGCAGGTTCTCGGTGCTGCGGCGCAGGTCGTCCTTGGTCTTCTCGAGCTGCTTAATGGCGGCATCGATCTCCTTGATTGCCGACTCGAATTGCTTACTCGCCAAGTTGTAGTTGCGCGAGAAGCCATCCTTGAACTTCTCCATCTTGGCTTCGAAGTTCGTGACGTCGATATTTTGCTGTTTGTACTCCGCCAGTTCCTGCTTATAGCGAAGCGAACCCATGGCGGCGTTGCGCAGCAGCGTAATCATGGGAATGAAAAACTGTGGGCGGATCACGTACATCTTCTCGTAGCGATAGCTCACGTCCACGATTCCTGCGTTATAAAGCTCGCTCTCGGGCTCGAGCAACGTGCAGAGCACCGCATACTCGCAGCCTTTCTGGCGGCGATCGTGATCGAGTTTCTTAAAGAAATCCTCGTTCTTGTGTTTGGTCGCGGTCTCGTCGTTCTCGTTTTTCATCTCGAACATGATCGAAATGATCTCGTTGCCGCTCGCGTCGCACTCGCGGAAGATAAAGTCGCCCTTGGTGCCCTCGGACGCATCGTTGTCTTTCTCGAAGTACGCGTTGGGAAACGCCGTCATGCGCAGACGATTAAACTCGGTCTCGCAGTGCTGCTCGAGCGACTCGCCCACCATTTTGGTGGACAGGCGGACCTTCATGTCCTTAAGACGCTCAATCTCTTCATCCTTGTAGCGAATTAGCTCATCGCTCGCGCGCTTGGCCTGCGCAAGCTCGAGCTCGTGTGCCGCCTTGGCCTGCTCCTCGCGAGAATCACGCACCGCCAGCTCGCTCGTCAGCTTGGCACGCGCCTCATCGCGCTCTCGCTCCGCCGCGGCGACCGCCTCTGACAGGTTCATTTTGGCCGTCAGCTCCTGTTCGCGCAGCTGCGCACGCAGACCCTCGGCCTCTTGCTCGGACTGAGCCTTTGCAGCGGAAAACTTCTCCTTCACTTTCGCCTGATAGTCGGCAAGCGTGCGCTCGGCCTCGCTGCGAGCGGCATCGAGCTCGCGCTGCGACTCGGCAGCAGCAGCGGCAAGCGCCATCTCCTGAGCCTTGTCTGCCGCGGCAAGCTTGGCCTGCAGCTCGGCAATCTGGGCATCACGCGCGGCTACATCGTTTTGAGCAGCGTTGCGCGCCGCCGACTCGGCAAGCTTGGCTTCATCATCCTTGCGTCCCAGCTGCGCACGCAAATTGTCGATCTCACGCTGGAGCTCGGCGTTCTCCTTTTGAGCATCGGCACGGGCCTCGACCGCCGCGCGCTGGCTTGCGCTCTCGCGCTCTGCGGCAGCGCCCTCGAGCTTGGCGCGTAGCTCGGCAAGCTCGGCATCGCGCTTGGCGACTTCTTGCGCCAGCTGTTGAGCCGCAGCGTTCTTCTGCTCTACGAGCTCAGCGTCGCGCTGAGACTCTGCCTTTTGCAAGGCAGCCGTCGAACGCGAGCGCTCAAGCTCCAGCGCCTGCTCGCCTTCGCGCTGGACTGCCTTCACGCGCTCGTCCAGGTCGCGCGAGAACTCGGCATTGCGCACCTGCTTGACGATATCCGCATAACCGGACGCATCGACCTTAAAAACTTCACCGCAATGCGGGCACTTGATCTCGTTCATGGCAGCTCCTCGATGGACGCAAATTTCAACCGCCTACACTCTACCGCGCCGCACGGACAAAAAAGGCGCCGCCGCCATAATGGCAACGGCGCCAGAGCCACCACAAAGGTGCCCGTCCCCTTTGTGGTGGCTCTGGCGCCCTATAACCCAAAGAAGCTAAGAATCTGATCGCGGCTTACGGGCTTGTACTCGTTGGCATCGAGACCGACATCGTAGCGAAAGATAGGGCGTTCGCGATCGCGGTTGCGCACGTTGGTGCGGTCTCCCCTGCTGTGGATATGCCCGTGTAGCATGATGGCGCCACGCGCCTTGCCGTTCCAGCTGAGCATGGGGTAATGGCTCAAAACCAGGCGATGGCCCTTGGCATAGCCAGGAGCAATCTCCAGGTAATCGCGCACGTCTTCCCAAATCTGCGGTACGTCGGGATCTTCCCAGTCGCTGTCATGGTTACCACGGATGAGCGTCACATTCTGGCATTCGATGCACTCGCGCAGGCGCACCGCCTCCGCCAGGGGCAAACGATAGGTAAAGTCTCCCAAGATATAGAGGCGGTCGTCCACAGCCACGCACTCATTGATGGCATCGATGACCTTGCGGTTCATCTCCTCGACCGAATCAAACGGTCGGTCCATGTCGTGCAAGATATTCGTATCGCCCAGGTGCAGGTCGGCGGTAAACCACATCATCGTCTCTGTCCTCATTTCGCAACGTGTTCAACTCGTGCTAAGTATACAGACGCAGCGATGCGGCGGTTATCCAAAGAGCCCGCCGAACAGTCCGCGGCGGCGCTTGTCTTGCTTTTTCGAAGCGTCGCCCTGAGTTTTCTTGTCCTGCCGCTTCTTACGGTCCCGCTCCAGCTCGTCATCATCGAGCAGTAGATCCCACTCAAACGGATCATCTGTCAGATCGAACAGGTCGTCATCATCAAACATGACCGCCTCCATTGCCAGTTAGCGAGCGTCCACCACATAGTTGAGAAGTCTACGGATCCGTGCGGACACAAATACATCCTGTCTGCGTTTTTCAATCGCTTGCCGCAACGCTTGCGCGGCAGAGCGCTTGCGGATAAGATAGGAACACGGATGGCACCCGTGCCCGCGGGTCTTGCCAACTCCAGTACACGTTTACATCGTGAGAAGTGGCCGTCTTCGCTTACGCGGGGGCGGCTATTTCATTCGGCCGATAAATAGGCCAAGTTCGATAGCCGCGATCAACAACGCCAATAACGAAATAACATCGCTTACGTTCATACCAAATCCCTTCTAAAGGGAGCTGGCCCATCCGTGCCCCATGGCAGTAGTCTAACGCAAAATACAGGTAATAGGAACATCTGTTCGCATTACCTGTGTCTTTTTATTTTGAAAAAGAGATAAAATCAATATATCCCTTTTCCCCAATTTTTACAACGGCATTGTAGGGCTTTTTCTCTTTGTTTTTGATTCCTTTTACCAGGGTTTCTTTTCCCTCCAGTAATTCTTTTACATTCGTTTTGGTTAGTTTTTTCTTTCTAAAATGTTCAGCTAAAGTAAACTTACATTCAGGATAATTTGAACAACCATAAAACGATTTTTTTAATACAATATTGTTGCCACACTTAGGACATTTTCCTACAAGGGGTCCCGAGCGCTTAGTGGGAATTTGTACCCCTTATCGATACAAATTCCCCGTAGGCGCTAGGGACCTCTTTAGCTTCTTGGAAGCTGTCAGTAGTATATCTAATAATTTATCTCCATTCCCTTTAGTAACGTGTAACTTTCCAAATTTAAAAAAGCGACTCATAGAATTATTTCCTCCCGTTAAATAATAGATAACTATTAAAAATAGACAATACTTGCTCATAAGTAATGGTACTTAAATTGTTTACTTTGGCGTGTTTCATTGCTTGATGAAACTGATTTTTAGTAAACAGTTGACGATATTCTCGATTGACCCATTTTGAAACAAAGTACGTATATAGCTTCCAATATTTATCTGGAACATCTGTGGTATGGCGGGTAAGTTTTATTAAGACACTGTTTACTTTTGGTTTAGGATGAAAGCATTCCGCTGGCAGCTTAAGCAATTGCTGAATCGAGACTTGAGTGTGCAAGAGCAACCCTAGTGTTCGGTGAATATCCAAGGTACGCTTGTAGAATCCTTCTTCAACAATCAGATAGATGTCAGACGCACGGCTTTCAAAAACCACTTTTTTAATAATTTGTGTGCTTAAATGGTAAGGAATATTCCCAACAATTTTATACCTCTGTTTGTTAGGGAATTGAAACTGTAGAATATCTTGGTGAATTAAAGTGACACGAGTATTCAGTTTTAATTTTTCTGACGATAAGTTGAATAGATGACTGTCTAATTCAATAGACGTTACCTGTTTACTTATTTTAGCCAGTTTCGTCGTTAAATGCCCTTTACCTGTTCCAATTTCGTAAACGGTATCGGTTTCTTTTAAATTCAATTGTTTTATTATTTGGTTGAGTACTTTTTCACTCGTTAAAAAGTTTTGAGAATATTTTATATTTTTGTTTATGTAATCTCTCCTGAAGTGATTACTTCTATAAACAAATACAGAAGTTAAACGATTTGTTTGTAATTTTAGTTATCTGTTTAAAAAGTCATAAGATTAGTCACTGGTAGGAATTAATCTAACGTATTTATTTATCTGCGTAATCACTGTTTTTAGTCTGTTTCAAAACAGTAGATGTTTTATCTACATTACGCATTTGGAATACCAACATGACGAATCCCTGCTTCTTAATTACAAATTTTTAGCATCTAATTTAACTTCAATTCCTATTATACACAAAATTTTAAGATAAATCAATAGCTGTTGTTAAAATATCGCTTGCTGAAATAGTTTCTTTTTCCGTGCCTTGATTGTCATTTTCATTGCAACAGCCTCAGG
>NZ_QRWO01000014.1:0-66756 GCF_003459655.1 Collinsella sp. AF19-1LB | reverse complement strand
CTCAATGTGTTCGGCTGAGATCGGAAATCAACCGCCTTTCCGCGACGCCCGAACGCTCGGACGGACTCACGCGAGCACTCTCAATGCTCTGCGGCCCGCTTCGCCATGTCATTGATCCAAAAACGCAAGCAATCCAACAGGGAATTCAGCGCGTTGTTAGGCCGCGTTTTACCGGAGTTCGACTACCCGCCTACGAACCAGGGGCGTCCTTTAATCAAGTTCTCGATCTCCTGTGTGCGCACACAGCGAGAAACGAAGCAATTGTCGACGATGCCCTCGAGACCGCGTCAAACGGTCGACATCCGCTTGTGCTATCCAAAAGGAAAAAACATGCCGAAGAGCTATGTAGGCTGCTTCAAAGCCGCGGACACGAACCTATACTCTTAACCGGAGAAATCGACGCCAAAGAAAGAAAGGCAATACTGAACAGCCTTCCCGGCTTCGAGCATGAGCATCGAATTATCATCGCAACCGAAGGCCTTCTGGGCGAGGGTTTCGACCTGTCTTACCTTGACACTCTGCTCATTGCCACACCGATATCTTGGGACGGCAGCATAACGCAGCAGGCAGGCAGGCTACATAGAAGTCACGAGGGCAAGCAGCAGGTTGAGATATTCGACTATGTTGATTTGTCGATACCCATGCTCGCGCGCATGTACCAGAAGAGACTCAAGACCTACGCCAAGCTGGGGTATGAAGTCTTTGCAGCAAATGACAACAAACGGGCCGATCAAAACATCCTCGTTAGGCCGGCAAGGGCCGTGGAGGCCTTAGCAGATGACATCGCGCGCGCAACGAAAAGCATTTTTATTGCCGCGCCCTACGCATCCGCTGCATGCCTCGCAAAGCTCACTGCCGTACTCACAGGCGCCGCCGCCCGTGGGATTGCCCTTGAGATTTCAATTGCTTCGACTCCGCGCGATGACGTGAAAGCGATTTTTGCCGAGATGAACGTCAGTTATCTCATCAAAGCCGAAGGACGCCTGTGCGCATCAGTGATTGACGAGGAAACTGTCTGGTACGGAACTATTCCATTACTGGCCTTTCCTAAGAAAGAGGACTGCAGCATCCGTTTCAAAAGCAGCGAAGTTGCAGCCGAGCTTTTAAGCGAAATCCAGCGAAGAGGAGAACCGGAGGTCGCAGCCACGAACGGGACGTCTCCAACAGTTACGGTGGAATAGGGGCCGTTTTTGGCCAATCGGCCGCGAATCAATCCCTATTCCCCCGCGAAACATAAGCGAGCAATCAGCCCTGCGGGCCCTGAAATAACTCCTCATGCGAGCCCATTCTCACCAGTCGGATCACCGGATTAGTCTTATGCGGCAGATAGAGAACGACCACATCGACCATGCCATCGGATAGATGAAAGTCGATATGGCCGTTGTAATTGCCGCCTGGGTTTGAGAGCTCGTGGACGCCATATTCCGTAGGAAGCGAGCCGTGAGCCGCCAGCTCTGCGACCGCCGCCTTAAACTCGGATTTTAGCTGCGGATGAATGCGCATCGTTCGCTTGTAATCCGTCTTAAACTGAGCCTCGACCTTAATCTCAAACATCGCTAGTCCTCATCAAGGAACGACATCAGATTATTCACGTTATCGAACGCCGGGCTGTCGTCTGGCAGAATCCCCAGCTCGTGGGCCTCGGCGATCACCATGGCGCGCCTCGTCACCTCGTTGGGAACTTCGGATCGACCCACAATTTCAAACGGAATCTTCCGCTGATTTACAAGCTGCCGAACAGCAAGGTTGAGATACGAATTGAGACTCAGACCAACCGAATCCAAAAACTCAGTCGCCTGTTCCTTGAGCCCCTCTTCGATGCGAACCGTCGTAGGCTTAACCGTTGCAGTAGACATACGCGACCTCCTCGCCTCGTCTTTTGCATCAGTATACCCAGTTTAGATGGCAGAGTGATGTTAAATAGCATCAGTCTGCCGTTCTCATTACTACAACAACAGGCACGCTCGCCCTACTTCAGCCCGCTCAGGGCGATGTCGACTGCCTCGTCGAGGTCGTCGGTAATGTGCACCAGCTCCGGATCGAGCGGGCTGATCATACCGGCGTCCATCACCGGGCCGTTGAGCCAGTCGAACAGGCCCTGCCAGTACTCACTGCCTACCAGCACAAGCGGCATGCGCTTGACCTTGTGCGTCTGCACCAGCGTGAGCACCTCGAACATCTCGTCGAGCGTACCAAAACCTCCGGGAAACACGATGGCGCCCGAGCTGTATTTGACGAACATGGTCTTGCGCACAAAGAAGTAGCGGAAGTCCATGCCCAGGTTCACGTATTTGTTGAGCCCGTGCTCGTGCGGGAGCTCGATCCCCAAGCCGACCGATTTGCCGTTGGCACTCGCCGCTCCCCTGTTGGCCGCCTCCATGATGCCGGGGCCGCCGCCGGTGATCACGGCCACGCCGCGCTGGGCGATCTTTCGTCCAACCATGCGCGCCGCCTTGTAGAGCGGATCGGTCTTGGGCGTGCGGGCGCTACCGAAGATGGTCACCGCAGGCCCGAGCTCGGCAAGCGCGCCAAAGCCATCGACAAACTCGGCTTGAATGCGCAGCACACGCCACGGATCGACATGCAACCAGTCGGTTGAATCCTCGGGCGCCAGCAGGTTGGCGTACGTATTGTCCTTAGGAATCATGGGGCCGCGCATGACCACGGGGCCGCGGCGGTACGTCTCGTCGTAGGCGGGCTCGCCCTCGACGTTCTCATTCTTAATCATGGGTACTCCTATCGAGAAAAAGAAAAGCGAGCGGGGTCGACGCCATGCGCCAAACACCCGCCCGAACATCAACTAGTCGGTATGGTACCCACGATGCATCATGCGCTTGCAAGGCATCGGTCAGCGGTCGCGCAGCCGGCGTCAGCGAATGTGACGAGCAGCTGCCGCTCAGCCTTTGCCGTTGCCCACGCTCTGCAAGCGTGTCTTTCGCCCTTAGTAATCCACCGCGGCAGGGCTATTCATCCAATCGCTCACAAATGCGCCATAGCGGCCCTCGATAATGGCCTGGCGAGCACGCTGCATAAGGTTAAGCAAGTAGTAGATGTTGTGCATCGACAGCAAAATGCCGCCGAGCATCTCCTTCTGCGTGACCATGTGGCGGATGAGCGCGCGGCTGTAGCCGCCCGTGCACACCGGGCAGGTGCAGGTGGGATCGATGGGGCCATCGTCGTGCGCAAAGCGGGCGTTGCGGAAGTTGAGGCGACCCTCGCTAGAGAATGCCGTACCCATGCGGCCGGTGCGCGTCGGCAGCACGCAGTCGAACATGTCGATGCCCACACCCACGCCGCGCACGAGCGTGGTGGGGTTGCCGACACCCATCAGGTAGCGCGGCTTATGCTTGGGCATGTACTCGCTCACGAGCGGTGCCAGGGTCTCGAACATGGTCTCGTGATCCTCGCCCACCGAGTAGCCGCCGATACCATAGCCCGGGAAGTCGCCGCACTCCTCCAGATGGCGCAGCGAACGCAGGCGCAGATCCAGGTGCATGCCGCCCTGAACGATACCAAAGAGCGCCTGGTCATCGCGGGTATGCGCCTTGTAGCAGCGCTCGGCCCACATACTCGACAGCTCAACGGCGCGCTCAACGTAGGCGCGCGTGGCGGGATAGCCCGGGCACTGGTCGAGCTGCATGCAGATGTCGGAGCCGAGTTTCATGGCGATTTCCATGTTGTCCTCGGGTGTCCAGAACACGTGGCGGCCGTCGTAGTCGTTGACGATAAAGCGCACGCCCTCGTCGGTGAGCTTGACCGCGTCGTTGTGGCTGAACACCTGGAAACCGCCCGAGTCGGTGAGGATGGGGCCGTGCCAGTTCATAAACTTGTGCAGTCCGCCCAGCTCGGCGATGGTGTCCTCGCCGGGACGCATGGACAGGTGATAAGTATTGGCAAGCACGATCTGGGCGCCGAGCTGCTTGACGGTCTCGGTGGGAATGCCCTTAACGTTTGCCTTGGTGCCCACGGGCATAAAGATCGGCGTCTCGATGTCGCCATGCGGGGTGTGCAGCACGCCGGCACGCGCGTGCGTCGTCGGGTCCTCGGCGATCAGGTCGAATTTAAACAGGTTTTGATCCATAAACTGGAACTCCTTGGTTGCGGCTCATACGCAAACCATTATACGGGCAACCCGCAAGAAGCACCGACTCGACAGAAACTGGTGCGAGGAGGATACGGCAGGGACACGGCAAATGAGCGTGGATTTTTGGACGCTTACCGGATGAGCGTGGATAATCTCCCACTTTTGCCCAAAGCACAGCCCAAAAACGGGAGATTATCCACTTTCATTCTGCGGGCACTCATTTAAGTACGTCCCCGATGAGTGGAGCTATTTACCAGCCACGGCAACGCCGATATTTTGGCAACGTCAGCGAGCGGGTCGCATTTGAGACAAGGTGCCGTGAAATGAAAGGGCGCTGACCTTCTGGTCGCGCCCTTGAAATTGAACGGCAGATTGTCCAAATGCGGCCCGCGCAGCGTCGGCCGGTCCGCCGTTCGGTAGAACGGCGGAACCCCTAAGGACGCTGGCCCATGCCACCCTCGAGGGTGACGGTCTCGCCGTTCATATACTTAAAGTCGGGACCGCAGAGCTGAACGACAACGCGGCCGATTTCCTTCTCGACGTCGCCGTAGTGGCCTGCCGGCGGCATGTGGACGTTGGCCTTGAACGCCTCGGGATAGGCATCTTGGAAGTTCTCGAGCGCGGCGGTCCAAGCAAGCGGGCAAACGATGTTGACGTTGATGCCGTCCTTGCCCCACTCGTTGGCGGCGACGCGAGTCAGGCCGCGGATGCCCTCCTTGGCGGCAGCATAGCTGCACTGGCCGTAGTTGCCAAACAGGCCGGCGCCCGAAGCAAAGTTGACCACGGAGCCCTTGGTCTCCTTCAGGTGCGGATAGGCCTTCTGCATGTACAGATAGGTGGCATACAGACCGGAGTAAATGGCCAGGTTAAACTGATCCATGGTGTGGTCGGCGATGGTCACGCCCGAGGCGCTGGCCTGAGCGTTGTTAACGACGGCGTCGATGCGACCGAACTCCTCAATCGCCTTGTCGATAACGTTCTGCACGACGGCCTCGTTGTCCTGACCGGCGGAGACATCGGCCTGAACAGGAAGAACCTTAACGCCGTACTCAGCCTCGAGAGACTCCTTGGCGGCCTCGAGCTTGGCAACGTTGCGGCCGGTGATGACGAGGTTCGCGCCCTCCTTGGCAAAAGCGATATCGATGCCGTAACCGATGGAGCCAGCGGAGCCGTCCTTGAGCGTGGCCTTGCCGCCGCCGGTGACGATCACGGTCTTACCAGTGAAAAGTCCCATACAAAGTCCTTTCAAATCGCGACGGGCCCGCCCGTCGACTGCGCGCATCCAACTTCACGCGCCAAAAGCTGACATGCAACTTTAGCGTGTTCAAGTGAATAGAAAAGGCCTCGGTAGGCGAACGGCATAACGTCTTTCGGCGAAGGGATTGTCAAGTACAAACTGGATAAAGTGGCCGAGTTTTTGCTATCGACACGAGCCATCGAACACGTTTTGAAACTTTGCTGCAGTGCGCGGGATGTCGGCGCGAGACTTTATCATAGGGTGACAAACAACGATGAGGAGCACATGCCTATGACAGACGAGCTGGACCCCCAGACTCAACAGCATATTGATAACTCCGCAGACACCATTGACGACTGCGATACTTCCACCAGAAGCGATGGCGGCATTGATACCGCTGTCGAGGAGGCTCCTGCCGCCGCAGACGAGGCCGCAGACGCAAATGTCGCCGCAGAGCAAGACAAAGAAGAGCAGCTAGAGCAGCCGGACCCGAGCGATACTGAGCCCAAGGCTGAGAACGCTCCGCAAGCAGCAGGCCCCATCGAGGTGTCTTCGGAAGAAGAGCTCGACGCCGTCATGGACTCCATGATGGATGCCGTCAAAGCGATGAAAGACGCCGTGGCCGACGCTGACGTTGACGCCGAGGAAGAGGAGGCCGCCGAGGCAGCCTCGACCTTCGTACCCGGCGAGACTCCGGTTGCCGACCAGGGCAGCACCATGCCCTCGTTTCTGCAGCTCGAGCATCCCACGATTGGCGCCGATGCGGTCGACCCGCACGCAGCAGGCTTTTCTGTAATCGAGGGCGGTACCGGCAATATCGCCGTGCCGCAGGCTGCCGATGCGGACGCTGCCGACACCGCTCGCCCGACCGCCCCGCACTCCTCCGCCGCGAGCCGCGATCTGGGGACCGCTGTCTCGAACACTGCGAACGCCGTGGGCACCTTTATCGCCCAGGGTGCCTCGGCCATGCGCGAGATGAACGCCGCGAAAAAGGCACTTGCCGATGCCCGCGCCCACCTGGCCGAACTTGAGCAGCGCATTGCCGATCAGGCCGAGGAACTCGAGACGCGCCAGGATATCGCAGGCCGCTACGACCAGATCGTCGCCGACCAGCGCCAGGCGATTGCCACGGCCCAAAAGACTGCAGCGGCCGCCGAGATTGACCGTGATGCCCACGCCTCCAAAGCGACAGAGCTCAAGGGTCAGCTCGAACAAATGAAGACAGAGGATGACGCGACTGAGCTCCGTCTGAAGGCCGCGCTCGATGCCGTGGAGGCCCGCGAGGCGAGCTCGCGCGAGACCGGCAACCGCCTCGTTCGACGTCTTGAGGATTCCAAGCGCATCCGCGACAAGGTGAAGGCAGAGCGAGACGCCGGCATTGCCGCCGCACAACAAACCGTCGACGCCACGCGCGCCCAGCTCGAGACGCTGCGTCATGAGTATGCCGAGCTGCAACGCAATCCCTCGGCAAATCCCGCCAACTATACGGTGCGCACCAGCGAGCTCTCGATGCAGATTTCCGACACGGCAGATGCCCTGCGTAAAGCCGAAGAAGATGTCCCGCGCATCACCGCCGACCTTGAGCACTCGCTTGCCGCAGCCGAGCAGGCCGTCGAGCAGGCTCAAGCCCCTATCGCCGACGCAAAACGCGCGCACCAAGCCGTGACGACCGAAGCCGATGCCGCGCGCGACGAGCTGCAGACGGCGAAGACAGCCGCCGCGACTCGTCAGCGCGAACTGCGCGAGAAGATCACTGCCGAGGACAAGGCACGCCGCGACCAGGAGCAGAGCATCGCCAACGC
The DNA here is from genome assembly GCF_003459655.1 of Collinsella sp. AF19-1LB. Taxonomy (NCBI): domain Bacteria; kingdom Bacillati; phylum Actinomycetota; class Coriobacteriia; order Coriobacteriales; family Coriobacteriaceae; genus Collinsella; species Collinsella sp. AF19-1LB. Next base: position 59,633 of record NZ_QRWO01000014.1, on the reverse strand, counting down.
CCAAGCAGATGCCGCACATGCGCAGTCGATCATCGAACAGGCGACCGAAGTGCACGACCACCCAGAGATCACTGAGTCGCTTGCAGGATCCTTGGCCCGAGACAAAGCCGAACACACCGAGACCGAGCGAGAAGTCGCCCAGCTCGAGGCCACCGAGGACGCGGTGCGCGAACGTACCCGCGACTCACGCATCAAATTCACCGGCGCCATCGTCTGCATCGTTGCCGTAGTTCTCGTGATCATCTTGATCTGGCTGTTCGCGAGCAAGTAACCACTCCCCAACGATTACAAGGACTGTCCCCAGGTGCCGGCACATAAGGAACGTCCCCAAGTGCCAACAAAGGCGACGCCGATGTTTTGGCGCGGACAGCGAAAACCCGCTAGAGCGGCATCCTCTTGACAACCAAAGAAATGCCGGTGTTTTGGCAACGACAGCGAGCGGGTCGCATTTGAGACAAGGTGACGTGAAACGAAAGGGCGCTGACCTTCTGGTCGCGCCCTTGAAGTTGAACGTCAGATTGTCCAAATGCGGCCCGCGCAGCGTCGGCCGGTTACGGCGTTTGGAAAACGCCGTAACCTACAAAATGAGCATGGCGTCGCCAAAGCTGAAGAAGCGGTAGCGCTCCTCGATGGCGGCGGCGTAGGCATCCATGATCTGGTCGCGGGTGGCAAGCGCGCTTACGAGCATCATGAGCGTGGAGCGCGGCACGTGGAAGTTCGTGATCAGCGCGTCGACCACGTGATAGGTCGAGCCGGGCATGAGGTAGAGCTGCGTCGTGGCGTTCTCGCGCACCACGATGTCACCGCGGCCGAGCGTGTCGGCGCCGTCCTCGAGGCCTTCAAAATAGCGCGCCGTCACAGCCGGATCGGACACCGGAGCATCGGCGTCAAACGCGCTCTCGAGCGAGCGCACCGCCGTGGTACCGACAGCAATCACACGATGGCCCTCGGCCTTCGCCTTATGCACGGCGTCGACAACCTCCTGCGACACGTGGTAGCGCTCGGTGTGCATCACATGCTGCGTGGGATCGTCCTCCTCCACCAGACGGAAGGTATCGATGCCCACCTCGAGTTCGACGGCGGCAAACTTGGCACCCTTGGCCTCGATGGCAGCCATAAGCTCGGGCGTAAAGTGCAGACCCGCCGTGGGAGCGGCAGCCGAGTGCTCTTCCTTCATGGCGTAGACGGTCTGGTACTTCTCGGGGTCGCCCTCGTAATCGGTAATGTAGGGCGGCAGCGGCACGTGGCCGGCAGCATGGATGGCCTCGTCGAGCGTGCAAGGGTCGCCGGCGGCATTGCAACCGGCCGGCTCAAAGCGCACCAGACGGCCACCGCGGCTATCGGTGACAAAGTCGATGACCTCGGCCGTCAGCACCACGGGAGCCCCCTCGGGCGCATGGGCGCCACCGGCGCGATACTCAATCTGAGCACCGGGCTTCAGGCGCTTGCCCGGCTTGACCAGGCACTCCCACACATGGCCGAGCGGATCCACATCCTCACGGCGCTTGAGCAGCAGCGTCTCGACCACGCCACCCGAGCCGGCCTTGCGACCGATCAGGCGGGCCGGCATCACGCGCGTCTGGTTGATGACGAGCACATCGCCCGGCTCGATATAGTCGATGATGTCGCGGAAGATGCGGTGCTCAACGGTACCGCCGTGCTCCAGCGGCTTCCCCGCCTGGGAGCCTTTGCGATCCACCACCAGCAGGCGGCAGGAGTCGCGCGGCTCGGCAGGAGCCTGGGCGATCAGTTCCTCAGGAAGGTTGTAGTCAAAATCATCGGTACGCATAGACACGTCGGATACTCCTTATATAGCTAAAGTCCGCTCTACATCCTAGCAGGCTGCCAGCTCAAAAGAACTACTTTTTGGACGCTTTGCGCTCGTCGCGGATGCGAGCGCGGTCCATGGCCGCCTCGACGGCCGAGAATCGGCAGCCGCAGTAATTCTGCCGATACATGCCCAGCTCACGCGAACGACGCGTGGCCTCGGGATAATACGGGCGAAAATCGCGAATCACCGGGGTGAGACCGCGGGCGACAGCCAGACGCTCCAAAACATCATTGCAGGTATCGAACAGCTGATACGGCGAGACGGCGAGCGTCGTGCCCACAAACTCAAACCCGCGCTCCTGGGCCACGCGGCACGCCTCGGCCAAGCGCAGGGCATAGCACGCGCGACAGCGACGGGGTCGATCGGCGCCCAGCGGGGCCACGCCGGCCTCCCAGCGCTCGCGGTCCTCCCCCGCTTCGATGAGCTCGATGTCGCCATCGGCACACCACCGGCGTAGCTCGTCCAAGCGGCGCTGCCATTCATCGCGCGGCTGAATATTGGGGTTGGTCCAGCAAATCGTGGGTTCAAACCCCTCTTCGCGCAGCAAGCGAACCGGCTCAAGTGAGCACGGCGCACAGCAAGCGTGCAACAACAACGGCCTCATCAACATCTCCTCACCCGAAAAAGCGCACGCCAAAGGACGTATCCTCGCAGGCGACAATGCGGCGGTCGCGCAGGATGGTCCGCACGTAATACCAATCGCCCACGCAGCCCGACAAGTGCAGACCAGCCGCCAGGTAGCACAGCAGCGGATAGCCCGAGAACGCAAACCCCAGGGCAAACGCCACCGTCAAAACAACCGTCGGCGCCAGGCAAACCGCCATGTACCGCCGACGCGAATACACGACGCCCTCGGCGCAGGCATAGATCATCGCCGTCTCACGATTCGCGCCAAAGGTCACATGCGCGCCCGCAGGCGCCAGCAGCTTAAAAAACACCGCATGCACCAGCTCGTGCACGGCAAACGACGCTGCAGAAACCGCAGCCACACCGACCATCCAGCCCACGACGGTGGTCCAGCCGCCCGCCTCAGCCGCGTCCAAGTCCGCAGGCCCGCCCAACAGCATAAACACCGGCACCAGGCACACGGCAAACACCGCGATCACGGCCATCCCCCACACGAAGCAAGCGTGCAGAAAAACCTCGTCCTCAAACGCATGTATGTTGGAAATCTCATTCATAGCATCTTAGGATAGCGCCCCTGCCACGCACCCGCCCGCATGTGCGATAATGTCGAACGATATGCACGAATTGACCACCGCGCCGCCGAACCCCGTGCCCGGCCGCGCTCTTACCTATATGCGAAGGAGTCCCATGGCATCCAAATACTCCATGAACGACCGTCCCAGCTGGCCGCGCCGCGCCATCGTTACCGCCGGCGAGCCCTACGGCAACAAGGGTCTGCACTTTGGCCACGTCGGCGGCGTCTTTGTCCCGGCCGACTTCTTCGCCCGCTTCCTGCGCGACCGCCTGGGCCGCGAAAACGTCATCTTCACCTCGGGCACCGACTGCTACGGTTCGCCCATCATGGAGAGCTACCGCAAGCTCAAGGAGAACGAGGGCTACGACAAGTCCATCGGCGAGTATGTCGAGTCCAATCACTCCCGCCAGGCCGCGACCCTCAACAACTACAACATCAGCTGCGACATCTACGGCGGCTCGGGCCTTGAGCCGGCGGCCCAGATCCACAACGAGGTGACTGCCGAGATTATCGAGCGCCTGCACGAGCAGGGCACCATCTCCAAGCGCTCCACGCTGCAGTTCTACGATGCCAAGGCCGGCACGTTCCTCAACGGCCGCCAGGTCATCGGCCGCTGCCCCATCCAGGGCTGCAAGTCCGAGAAGGCTTATGCCGACGAGTGCGATCTGGGCCACCAGTTTGAGCCCGAGGAGCTCATCGCGCCCAAGAGCCAGCTCACCGGCGAGGTGCCCGAGCTGCGCCCGGTCGACAATCTCTACTTTGACCTGCCGGCCTACCTCGACTTTATGAAGACCTACACCGCCAAGCTCGCCCAGAACCCGCAGGTTCGCTCCGTGGTCTCCAAGACCATGGAGGAGTGGCTGCTGCCGGCTCAGCTCTACATCCAGAACAAGTTCCGCGAGGCCTTCGATGCCGTCGAGGACCAGCTCCCCGAGCACACCGTGCTGGAGCCCGAGGGCAACAAGAGCAGCTTTACCGTCACCTTCCCCAGCTGGAAGGAGCGCGACGACGCCCACGCGGTGCTCGCCAACGGTGGCGTGCGCTTCCGCAGCGGCAAGGCACTCGTGCCCTTCCGCATCACCGGCAACATCGACTGGGGCGTTCCGGTGCCCGAGGTCGATGGCGTCTCCGACGTCACCTGCTGGTGCTGGCCCGAGAGCCTGTGGGCGCCCATCAGCTATACGCGTACCGTGCTCGCGCGCGATGCCAAGGCCGCCGGCGTGACCGAGGGCGTCGCCGCCCAGGATGCCGCCCTCATGGGCGAGCCCGCCGCCGACTCCACGCAGGTGCCCGCACCCACCTACCAGCACAGCTCGCTCGACTGGCGCGACTGGTGGTGCTCTGACGACGCTCAGATTTACCAGTTCATCGGTCAGGACAACATCTATTTCTACTGCATCGCGCAGACCGCCATGTGGGAGGCCCTGGGCTGGGACCTCACGCAGAGCACCGTCAGCGCCTGCTACCACCTGCTCTACATGGGCAAAAAGGCCAGCTCGTCCTCGCAGACGCCTCCCCCGCCGGCAGACGACCTGCTCAACCACTACACCTGCGAGCAGATGCGCGCGCACTGGCTGTCGCTCGGCCTATCCGAAAAGCCGGTGAGCTTTAGCCCCAAGGCATACGACACGCGTGTGACCGGCAAGGACAAGGACGGCAACGAGGTACGCGCCTGCGACGACAAGCGCGTTATCGACCCGGCCCTTAAGGAGAGCGCGCTGCTGACCGGCGTGTTCAACCGTCTGGCCCGCAGCTGCTTCTACGGCGTCGCCGTCAAGGAAGGCGACGAGAGCCCCTACCGCAACGGCTGCATCCCCGCCGGTGCCGCTTCTGACACCGTGGTCGAAGCCGCCCAGCAGGCAGCCCTCGCCTTTGAGCAGGCCATGTACAAGTTCGAGACGCACCGCGCGCTTGCCGTGTGCGACGACTACCTGCGCGCCGCCAACAAGCGCTGGAGCGACGCTTCCAAGGCCGCCAACAAGCTCGAAGGCAAGCCAGCAAACGCCGCGATGACGCAGGCCCTCGTCGACGCCTTTACCGAGCTGCGCGTGGCGACCGTCCTGATGCACGGTATTGTGCCGGCCGGCTGCGAGCTCATCTGCGAGTACTTTGACTTCGACCCGGTCGCTTTCTTTAGCTGGGATAACATCTTTGCCTCCACGGATGAGTTTGTGGAGAGCCTGGGCGAGAAGCCCGGCGAGCACCGCGTAAAGCCGCTGCCCCCGCGCTTCGACTTCTTTAGCAAGCACGAGAGCCAGTACTAAACACTCGACATGTAATGGAATGGGAAGGAAAGACGGATGTCCAAGCCGCGTCGTCGTAAGCAGAAAAAGCAGGTCAAGGCCGAGCTCAAGCTCAGGCAGTTTGCCGCCACCGAGCTTTCCGACCAGCTTGCCGCCCTTCCTTGCGCCGCCGACCTGCCGCGCTTTATGGTCGACACGGTCGCCGGCGCCTATGCGCCCGCCGATGCCGAGCTCATGATCGAGGGCTTCGGCGCCGCGGCCACACGCCCGGTCACGCTGCGCGCTAACACGCTCAAGGCAACCGCCGAGGACATCGCTGCGGCGCTCGATGCCGCCGGCATCGCCCACAACCCCGTCACCTGGTACCCAGACGCCTTCGTCCTGCCCGAGGCACAGGTTTCCGACCTGTGGGACCTCGACATCTACCGCGACGGCAAGATCTACTTGCAAAGTCTGTCGTCCATGATGCCGCCGTTGGTCCTGGGCGCCCAGGCAGGCGAGGACATCCTGGACATGTGCGCAGCCCCTGGCGGCAAGACGACGCAGATCGCCGCCCTCACGCAGGGGCAGGCGCACCTTACCGCCTGCGAGATGAGCATTCCCCGCGCCGAGAAGCTCGAAGCCAACCTCCACCGCCAAGGCGCAAAAAACGTGCCCGTCATGCGCACCGACGCACGCGAGCTCGACGAGTTCTTCCGCTTTGACCGCATCCTGCTCGACGCTCCCTGCACCGGCACGGGCACCGTCGTCAGCGGCAACGAGAAAAGCCTGCGCGGCCTGACCGAGCAGTTGCTCGGCAAGTGCGCCCGCTCGCAGCGAGCACTTCTGGACCGCGCCATGGGAGCCCTCAAACCGGGCGGCACGCTCGTCTATTCGACTTGTTCGATCTTGCCGCAGGAAAACGAGGACGCCCTGCAAGAGGCCCTCGACAAGCATATGGACTGCGAGCTCATTCCCCTCGACGGCACGCCGAGCGAAAGCGAAGCGCGTCGCGCCCAGGATGCCGGTGAAGAGCCGCGCATCGAGTCCAACGCTCTCACCGAGGCAATCGCCGCGGGTCAGGTATCGGCCATCGCCAACGGCCTGCCCGGCACGCTCACCATTCCGCCCAGCCGCGAATTTGAGGGCTTCTACATTGCCCTGATCCGAAAACGCAGCTAGCGCACGGATCCAAAACTCAACAAGCTATCTCCGTGCGCGTTTGCCCTGCTGGTCGCGATGCTGTTTAAGCATCGCGCGCTCCTTGCGTTCGGCCCTTTTGCCTTTAATGGCCGTAACCACAAAGTAGATGACCGCGGCGGCTACGATTGCGCCCACGCATAGGCCAATCGAGCCCAACATTGCCGAAAATTCCATACCGCGTCACCTCTCTTTTAAACGGGACTTTCAAGATAGCACCTCGATCCCCGCCACCACAGCTCCTTCACGTTCGCCGCCCTTCGGTCTAACGGAGGACGCGGCGGGGAAAAATCAACTCGTCAAACGATTTAGCATTCGCAATTCCGGCTGCATCGCGCCGGCCGTCATCACATAGAATCGAGCTTCCATGGATACCCTCAACGATCTAAATGAGCGCGTCGACGCCTTCGTCGGCACCAGCTCCTTCGACACGCCTGCCGCGGCAAGCGACCAAGCCCCCATCGATGTGCCCGCCGAGGTTCACGAGGACATCGTCGCCTCGGTCGATTTCTCCGAGGTCGAGCTCGCAGACGAGTTCACCGAGCCCCAGGTAGCCGTGACCCCCAACGGACTGCTCCCCATGGAGCCGCTGCCCATCGACGGGCGTTTGCGCAAGGCGGCCCTTCGCATGCCTGACGAGATTGAGGAGGCCAGCGGCTTCACGCTCTTTGGCCGCCGCATCAAGTCGCTCATTTACACCACCGATGTCGCGGTTATCCGCAACTCCAACGCCGATGCCGTCTTTGCGGTCTACCCTTTCACGCCGCAGCCCGCCATTACGCAAGCGCTGCTGACCGTCGCCGAGTGCCCGGTCTTTGTAGGTGTGGGCGGTGGCACCACCACTGGTAAGCGCTCCGTGCAGATGGCAGCCGTCTCCGAGATGCAGGGCGCGGCGGGATGCGTGGTCAACTCCCCCGCCACCGCCGAGATGGTCGAGCACATCACCAACATCGCCGACATCCCCGTCATCGCTACGGTCGTTCGCTGCGACGACGATGTCCACGCCAAGGTGCGCGCTGGAGCCAAGATTCTCAACATCGCCGCCGGCAAGAACACGCCCCAGGTCCTACGCGAGCTGCGCAAGCACTATCCCAACCTGCCGCTCATCGCGCCGGGCGGCAAGACGCCAGAGAGCATCCGTGAAACCATCGCCGCCGGCGCCAACGCCATCATCTGGACGCCGCCTTCGGCCCAGCAGCTACAGACCGACATGATGCAGCGTTATCGCAAGATGAAGGAAGACGCCACACCTGTCATCTCGCACGACGATGTGCCCATTATCGACCAGGTCTCCGCCGCCGAGGTCAGCCAGGTCGAGAACATGAATCCCGACGTGCCGATTCCCGACGAAGTCATCGAGCGCGTCGCTTCGATCCACGAGCGCGTCGAGGAGCATCGCGCCAACCGCGGCCTCAAGCCGTCACTGCACGGCTTCTTCTTCCGCGGAAAGAAACGCTAACCCCCAACAGCAAGGCCCGCCCCACAAACGTGAGGCGGGCCGTTTTCGTTTGAGCAATCATGCAGCGATGTGATGGGGCAAACTAATCCACGCGCTTGTCGCCCATAAAGAAGAGCGCCACCGTACCAGGTCCGGTATGCGAGCCAATCAGAGTACCGATGTTATTGATCTCAATCTTGCCTTTAAGCTGCGGAATCTGTTCCTCGATCAGCGCCGCAACTGCTTCGGCATCCTCGCGGCACGCCGAGTGCGACATGATGCACTTACCCGAATAATCCGCACCGTCCTGCACGTGTGCCATCATGGTCTTAGCCATCTCGGAAATCGCGCGCTTCTTAGTGCGAATCTTCTCACGTGGCGACAGCCCACCTTCGCAATCGACCGTCATAAGCGGGCAAATCTTAAGCGCCGTGCCGATGATCGCGCTCGCAGCCGAAATGCGACCGCCGCGCAGGTAGCTCGACAGATCGGTCGAGAAGAACCAGTGGTGTAGGTTGAGCTTGTGCTCCTCAACCCAGGCAGCCGTCTCGTCGAGCGAAGCACCGCTATCGCGCACGTCGGCGGCATATTCCAGCAACAGGCCAAAGCCCGAAGACGCCGCCAGCGAATCGATGACGCGCACCTTGCCGCCCTGGGGATAGCGGTCCGCGAGCATCTGCGCCGCAACGCAGGCCGATCCATACGTGCCCGAAATACCCGACGACAAGGTCAGGTGCAGCACGTCTTTACCCCCGGCAACGAACGGTTCCCAAAACTCCTCGTACTCACCCACGCTCACCTGAGACGTCTTGGGCATGGCGCCCGCGGCAATCTGGGCAAAAAACTCGTCCGGCGCAATCGACTGATACAGATCGTCCGTATAGACAACATCGTCGATCTCGTAATGAAAACACACGACAGGGATATTGCGCGATTCAAAGAACTCGCGGGTTCGATCGGCGGCGGATTCACAGGTCAGGACAAAATCACTCATATGAGGCTCCTTACTCATTGCTGCGCAAATTATCGCACAGCAAATGTGAATACGGTACAAATGTCCACTATTTACCAAATTGAACCAAAGGTAGTGAACATCTTTACCGTCATCATCTCTATCGATCCCGGAGGCATGCGCCTGCAAAACGACCCCGCGTCTCCATTCAACCGCCATATCCACCTCGACTAAATCGATTTACCAAACCGTTCGGCCAACAATTCGACCTCCCATCTCCAATCGAAACAAAAGCGGCGCATACTGATAAACGTTTGACGCTGTTTTTATCAGTTTTAGCAACCACATCGGAAGGTGCCTCATGGTCGCATTCGATCGCAATCCGCAAGACTTCAAGTATCTGCGCCTGCTATCGAGACAGTTCCCTACCGAGCAATCCGCATTCACCGAGATCATCAACCTCTCGGCCATCCTCAACCTGCCCAAGGGCACCGAGCATTTTATGAGCGATGTGCATGGCGAGTACGAAGCCTTTATGCACATCCTCAACAACTGCTCGGGCGTCGTGCGCGAACATGTCGACGAAATCTTTGGCGACACGCTCTCCTTTGACGAAAAGGGCGAGCTGTGCACGCTCATCTACTATCCGCGCGAGAAGATCGATCTTGTCCGCAGCCGGCGTGAGGACTCGCCCACCTGGTACAAGACCATGCTCGACCGACTCATTGTGGTCGCCCGCTCGCTTTCGAGCCGCTATACCCGCTCCAAAGTGCGTAAGGCCATCCCGCGCGATTACGCCTACATCATCGACGAGTTGCTGCACACGCATCCGGATGAGAACAACTACCGCGTGCGTTATCACGAGCGCATTATCGAATCCATCTTGGAGACCGCCAGCGCCGACGACTTTATCGAGTCGCTCGCCTCACTCATCAAGCGCCTCGCCGTCGACCACCTGCACCTGGTGGGCGACATCTTCGACCGCGGTGGCGGCGCGGCCAAGATTATGGACCGCCTGCTTACCTATCATTCGCTCGACATTCAGTGGGGCAACCACGACCTGCTGTGGATGGGCGCCGCTGCCGGCGAGCCCGCCTGCATCGCCACGGTGCTGCGCAACAACCTGCGCTACGACAACTATGAGATTCTTGAGAACGACTATGGCATCTCGCTGCGCGAGCTTGTCGCCTTCGCCGACGCCACCTATACCGCCGGCGAGTCCATCAGCCCGCTCATCAAAGCCATTAACGTCCTGCTTTTTAAGCTCGAGGGCCAGATTATCCAGCGCCACCCCGAGTTCGACATGGCAGATCGCCTGCTGCTCGACAAGATCGATCACGACGCCAGCACGGTCACGCTTGCCGACGGCAGCGTATGGCCGCTCACGACCAACGACTTCCCCACCGTCGATCCGGCGGACCCCTACACGCTCATGCCCGAGGAGCAGCACATCATCGACAAGCTCGTGTCCGAGTTTGTCACCGCCGATCACCTGCATCGCCACATCGATTTCCTCTATACCCACGGCTCCCTGTATAAGGTCGCCAACGGCAACCTGCTCTTCCACGGCTGCGCGCCGCTCAACGAAGACGGCACCTTTAGCAGCATGAACTGCCTGGGCACCTGGCACGCCGGCCGCGATTATTTTGATTTCTGCGACCATATCGCCCGCCGCGCGTGGCGCGTTGGCGACCGCGATGCCCTCGACTGGATGTGGTACCTGTGGATCGGCTTTAACTCACCCGCCAGCGGACGCGTGGTGCGCACGTTCGAGCGCGCCTACCTCGCCGACAAGAGCACGTGGGTCGAGCCGATGGACCCGTACTATACGCTCACCACATCCTCGTCCGTTTGCGACGACATCATGCGCGAGTTTGGCGTCGCCCCCATGGCTTGCTCGCCGACGGGCCACATCATCAACGGCCATACGCCCGTTAAAACCACCAAGGGTGAGCAGCCCATCCGCGCCGAGGGCAAACTGCTGGTCATCGATGGCGGCTTCTGCCGCGCTTACCATCCCAAGACGGGTATCGCCGGCTATACGCTCATCTCGAGCTCGCGCGGCTGCCGCCTCAAGTCGCACCGGGCCTTTACGACGGTTGCCGAGGCACTCACGCGCAACGTGGACATCGAAAGCGAGACCAACCGTTTTGACCAAGCAGACCGTCGCCGCATGGTGAGCGACACCGATTCCGGAGCCAAGATCCGCAGCCAGATCCAAGACCTGCGCCAGCTGCTCGATGCATATAGAAACGGTGCTATCGAGGAGCGCGCCTAGCACCACCCGTGGGGATTGGCTAAACTTGCTGAGTTTGTCATCCCCGCGGCGCCCCGGCGCCACCATAAGGCAGGTACCATGCAAAAGCTCCTTGCGCAGATCATGAAATTTGGCGTCGTCGGTGTCATTGCCACGGTTATCGACTTTGGCATTATGAATCTGCTCCACTACGGTCTGGGCCTCAACATCCTAATCGCCAATACCAGCGGCTTTATCGTCTCACTCATCTTTAACTACCTCGCAAGCATGAAGTACGTGTTTGCGCACAAGGAAGGCATGAGCCGCCGCCGCGAGTTCATTATCTTTGTCGTGCTGTCCGTGATCGGCCTGGCACTCAACGACGGCATCGTGTTGACACTCAACGCCGGCCTGGGGCTCGAGGCCAATATCGCCAAGATTTGCGCCACCGCGCTTGTCATGGTCTACAACTTTGTGACCCGAAAGATCTTCCTGGAAGGCGATGAGACCAAGTAACTCGCAACCTTACAGCTTTACAATGCCCACGGATGACGCGCGTCGTGCGCTGTGTTGTTCGTGGGCATTGCTCGTTTACGGGCAAATTTTCAACGTTTGCGGATTAGCACTTGATAATTTGGCGAGTTCGTATAGTTCTTGGCAAAGACCTTACGTTTCCCTTGCAAAAGCTCTAAAGTATCCTCTGCTCGATTCATCAACGCATTGGATGTGATTACGTGCGCAAGGCACTGGCACAACCTCATACTAAGCAGTTCCTCAAGTTCGCTGTCGTGGGCCTTATCTCCTTTGGCATCGACTGGGGTATGCTCATTGCGCTCGTCGAGCTGTTCCACCTCGACTTTTTGATGAGCACCACGGTCTCGTTCATCACGTCCGTCGTGGTCAACTACTGGCTCAGCATGAAGTACGTGTTCGACCATCGCGAGGGCATGAGCCGCAAGCGCGAGTTCACGATCTTCACCATCCTGTCGGTGATCGGCCTGGGCCTCAACGACCTGTACATGTTTGTGGGCGTCACGTTTTTGAGCATCGGCTACCAGGCCATGAAAGCGATCGCTACGTTCCTCGTCACCTGGTACAACTACTTCAGCCGCCGCTTCTTCCTCGAGGGCGCACGGTCGTAGTCGATTCACTATTTGCTTGAATGTATAACCGGTTGGAATTCCCGTTCCAACCGGTTTTTTGTTTGCCGAGAGACCCGGCGACCCAGTCCTCTACGCATGAAAAACGGGTGGCCCGGATGCTTATCCGAACCGCCCGTTTGGTGCGATATGTCGAGGCCTCTAGCCTGTAACGTAATACCAGACCACGTTGTCGCCGTTGGAGAGAACGTAGTTGCTGCACGCCGTCATGGGCGTTGTGCCGTTGACGGAGTACATCCAGCCACTCGTGCCGCCGTACTGTTTCTCGGCCAAACCACCAATCGCGGAGACATACGTGCCGTACGACGAGCCACGTGCGTTGACAGAAAGGCCCAGCGCGTACAGGGCATCGTAGACGGTAGCGCCTTCGTTAAAGGTAAAGGTGCCACCAGAGGACACAGGATTGCCCACGGCGCTCGATGTAACCGAAACCGTCACTGTTACGTAGCTGGACTCCTGCGAGCCGCTCTGGCCGCCCGAGGGAGCGCTTCCGCCATTAGAGCTGGAGGCTCCATCAGACGACTGGCCGCCGCCCGAAGAAGCACCGCCAGACACATTGGAAGTATCGCCGGTTCCCGTATTCTGGGCAGCGGATTTATCTCCAGACTTCTTGCCGTCCTGACCATCGGACTTCTTGCTATCCGAGCTTTTATCCGATTCCTTGTTTGAAGACTCGGAATCGTCCTTGGACTCATCCTTTGCGTCATTCGATGACTTGGAATCCTTGGAACTGGCCTCGCCCGAAGTCGTAGTCGAGCCAGACGCCTTGGTGTCCTTGGTGACGACGCTCTCCCCCGTCACGGTCTGAATGATCCAGTCGATGGACCAGGCACCGCTTGTGGAAGGATGGACGAAGCCCAGCGAGACGACGATCAGAATGGTGCACGCGGCAGCCAGAACGCCAAGGAGCGCCTTGCGACGAGGGGCGGACGCCGCCGAAGCGGCGCCCTTTTGCTTTGCATCGTCGAACTGAATGAACGAGGAATCTGGTTGCTTGGGATCAGCGTCCTTGGATTTATTGGACACAGCCCTCACCTACCGACGTTTGGTGAACACGAACACGCCGACGATGGCGAGACCGATGACGCCGGCGGCAACGCCAACAATGGCGAGCGGGTTGATGCCAGTCTCCTGCTCGGAAGCGCTAGAGGACTTCTTAGCAGCGGTCGTGGAAACAGCACCCGTATCGGACTTGGAATCGGACTTCTTGTCGGACTTGCTGTCCTTCTTGCCAGACTTCTTGTCAGACTTCTTCTCGTCCTTCTTATCGGACTTATCGGAGTCTTTCTTGTCGGACTTGTTGTCCTTGGTCTCGGTCTTGGTCGACACCGTCGTCTTGGTCACCGGCTTCTTGCCCGGGGCAATAGCGCCGCCCTTCGAGCCGGAGCCAGAACCCGCGCCAGCGCCAGCACCGGAACCGTTGCCAGCGCCGCCGTTGCCACCATTAGTGCCAGAACCGCCATTACCGCCAGGGTTAACAGCATTCTTGGTCCACTTGGCATACAGCGTCAGATCGGCCGTCACCGGCGTGCTAAAGTCATACGCCTGCGTGCAAGCCTCATCGGTATACCAGCCAGCGAAGGTGTAGCCATCGCGCGTCGGATCGGCCGGCTTGACCAACTTGCCGTCGGCCGTAGCAACAAACTTAGTGTCGCAAGCAGACCCGCCGTTGGAATTAAAGGCGACCGTCCAAGACTCAACAGCCCCGAGTTTGAACAGCGTGCCCGAGTCATTGATGTAGTACAGGTTGCCAGATGCATCGGCAATGACCGGAGAGTCACAGTACTGGTAATGGCCAGCCGCATCATAAATCTGCGTCGCCTCTGCATCGCCGAGCGTATAGCGATACACGCCACCACCAGCAGAGTAGTTGACGTAATCCTTGCTATCCGCGCTGTTAACGGTGAAGTACACATAGGTCTTGCCGCCCTGAACACTCACCAGCGGAGTAGCAGCAATACCGTTGAGGCCAGCCGGCAGCGCCTTGCCGTCGGCAGCAGCGACCATCGTGGTCTTACCCGTCTTCAGGTTATAGAGAACCAGAGCAGAGCCAGTACCCGTCTGTCCGCCGACAATCAGATTGTCACCAGACACCGCAGGGGCGCTCAGATTATTCGTAAGGCCCAGATCAACCGTCTTCTGTTCACTCAACACGCCCGTCGCCGAAAGCAAAATCACATGGAGCTTTCCATCGTGCGTCATCTGATAAAAGGTCGAACCATTGGACGGATCGGCAATGCAATCGGCATTTGCGACAGCGCCGAGCTTCATGGTCGAAACGACATCGCCCGTCGTCTTATCAATGCACTTAAGCGTACCCGCGCTCGTAGGAACGATGGCATACTTATCCGTCAAAGCCGCACCAGTCCAGTAATAGCCCTCGGCAGGGTCGATGTTCTGCCAAGAAACTTCGCCCGTGGCAATCTTAATGCGCGCAAAGGAGCCGTTGCCGTAGGTCGCGTTGTAATTCTCGTCATACGAAATATCGACCGAGCCTACATAGACGTACTCGCCGTCCGAAACGACGGTGCAGGAGCTCTGCGTCAAGTCCGTCAAACCAGGCGTCAGCCACTTGCAGATCAGCTTGTCTGCAGTAATCGCCTGGACCGCACCGCCGTTGAGCGGAACGATGATAAGGCCATTGGTATAGATCGGACGAGAGGTATAGCTCACCTTGGAGGCAAGCGGCGCAGAGGCAACCTTTTTGCCCGTGGACGAATCGATCTTAATGAGCTCGTTCTCGGTCGCGATGTACACAAAGCCGTTGGCGATGACAGGTTCGCTGCAGTTGGCATACTGCTGACCAGACTCGGCCTTCCAATCGAAGGCCCACTTAAGACCGGCAGCCTGCGCAGGCGTCTTGGCATCCGTTACGGTCGAACCGTTGCCACTGTTGCCGTAGCCGGCCCACTCGGCATCCCAATCAGGAGCCGTCGCGCTCGGGTCCACGACAATCTTGTCGGGGTCGGGCATGGGCGAATTATCGGTGGTGTAGGCAAACGTAACCTTGTCGCCGCTCTTGAGCGTGACCTGGTTGGCGCAGAGAGATGTGAGCTCTCCGTTGATATACAGATGCCAATATCTATTGGTCGCACCATCCCAGCCATACGGCTTGTGATCGAACGGCGAAGTAATGGAATTAAGGAGCCAGTACTCACCACTCTGGGAGCCGTTATACGCAACGCTCTTGGCCTTCAGAAATGCCTCAATAAGGTTCTGGGCCGTGGAGCCTTCGGGCAAAGAAACATTGCTTGCCGAGCCCCAGCGAGTATTGTTGCCGTTGACATCGGGACCGATAACATCGACAGACCCAAGAACCTGGCCAGGAAGGGCATCGCTGTCGCCAGCATACATAAAGGTGACGGCGTCACCCTCTTGGAGCTCGTAGGCACCAGCGCCAACGTTCTTGAACTCGCCATTTACGTAGAAGCGCCAATAGCTATTGGTTGCAGCATCCCCGACATAGGGCTTACCGTCGACGTCGAACGGCGAATAAATGCCGTTGAGGAACCAGCCCCAAGACGATTCGCTAGAATCGAGCCTAAGACCAGTCTGCTCCAGCAAATCCTTGGCAGTAGAGCCCGCCTTGAGACCCGTCTGGCCCGTCGAGGCCCACACCTGCTGTTTGCCGTCCTTGTCCTTGCCAAGCACCTGAACGGAAGCATGGACGGAATCAGAGGGCAACTGGTCGCCCCAGCCACCGTAGAACCACGTAACGGTATCGCCGGCATGAATGGTGACATTGTCCGCCGTGTAGTCGCTCGACTTGCCGTTGATGAACAGCTGCCAAGAGGTCGAATAATCGAGCGGCGTACCCAGCTCAACGCCGTTGTACTTAAGGCTCAGAATGAAGGAGCCCGCAACAACGGCGTCAATATCATTCGCCTCGAGCGCGACCTTCGTAAGGTCAAGTGCGTTCGAGCCGGACGTCACCACATACTGCGCGTTATCGACCCAAGTCTGAGTCTTGCCCTGGGCATCGCGACCAATGACGGTCACATTTGCGGCAACCTGGTCCTTAACGACAGGGGACGAGCTACCAGCCGTATAGGCAAACTCAATCTTCTGCCCCTGGGTGAGCTTGACGCCGCTCGCGCCAACCGAGGAAGACGCGCCGTCGACAAACAGCTGCCAGTAGGCATAAGTCGCCGGATCGAAGGCAAGCGTGCGGCCATCGCTCGGGGACGTAATGCTTTCGAGGTAGAAACCGTATGCCGTGTTCGGATCGTATTTCGCCTTGAAGCCCACCTTCTGCTGCAGCTTAACGAAGGCGTCCGCAGCCGTCGAGCCCTCGTCGAGCTTAAGCTGCGTAGGTGCCACCCAGGTCTGAGCCTTGCCGTCGGCATCGGTGCCGATAATCGAGAACGAGACCTCGACTTGCTTCTTGGCGACATCGCCAGTTTCTGTCGGGCTCTCCGTCTGAACGGCAGCCGCGGCGGCAGATCCTGCTTGGCCAGTGGGCGCCGTCGAAGACTGCTCGCTCGTGGCAGGGCTCTCCCCCGTCGCCGAGCCTTCGTCGCCAGTTGCTGCCTCTGTTGTGGCGGCACTAGCCGCAGGCACGCCCTCGGAATCCGAAACCTCGGTGCCGCTCTGCTCAGTGGTACCGCCCGCAAGCGCTGCGTCCTCGCCCGGCGTCGCAGCCTGAGCCACGGCCTCGGCAATGCCCTCGGCGCCCTCGGCCCACAGCTGAGCCGGCGTGGTGCCAAAGGCCATCGCGAAGGCCAGGAATGCCACCAGGCCGCGCTTGGCTACGCCGCGTGCAATCGCGCCACGGCGATGCAGCGAGGCGCGCTCGCGCTCGTCCTCAAACATATCCATTTGTCCCCCATTGTCTGTACTTGGAGCATTGCCCAGCGGCTGCCCCACGTCATCGCGCATGTTACGCTCGAGTTCCCCCATCGGGGTCCCCCTTCCCTCCAGAGCCCTATGCACACCGGCGGCATACGCCGCAGCCGCATGCAAGATGGGAGGCGATCCGACTTAACCTTAACGGCTCAGGCGCGTCGTCCGATCTGCGACGCGAACATCCCGAGCCAAGAGGAATTACGGTTACTGGTACAGCCGGGGACTTGCACCCCGATTCTCCCAAACGCGCAGGAAAACCGCGCGTTCGTGCGTCTCCGCACCACCATCTAGGCCATCGATTATTATCGTCAAAATGGTATCACGCAAAAGGGCCCCGCACACAGGCGAAGCCCAAGGTAAAAGCTATTGTTTGCGATAGGAAAAAGCGGTGACGGTCGCAGCCTCTAGTGTTTGCCGCCGTGGCTGTTGAGCCAGATATTGCGGCCCAGCATAAGCGCCAGCACCAGCGCGCTCACGTAGCCCATAAAGCCAATGACCGGGATACCAAACACAACCGGCTCGATGCGTGCGTAGTACACCACCGACGAACCGATAAACAGGCCGGCGATAACGATAGCCATCGACATGCGGTCGATAATTCCGCCCAGCTGTCGCAGTGCCTTATCGCTGCTCATGATCTGCGTGTTCACCTTAAGCTGGCCGCGCGTAAGCATGCGCGAAGCCAGCCCCAGGTACTCAGCCGCCTCGAGTGAGCCCTTCGCCGCGCGATAGCTGCTCGCGGCAAGATCGCGCCCCATATCGCGCACACGCGCATAGGTGCTTTTCTCGTTTTTAATGTGCGTTTGGATGATCTGGATCATGTTGACGTTGGGCATGTACTCGGTCAGCAAACCCTCGAGCGTCACCATGCCGCGCGCGAACATCGTCACCACGCTCGGCAGCTCAACATCGTTTTTGCGCGCCAGGTTTAACAGCGAGGTCAAAAACTCGCCGATATCAAGATCCTTCAGGTCAAGGCCCGCAAAGTCAGCCACGATAAAGTCAAGGTCGGACAAAAACGCTGAATGATCGAGCTCGGCCGAATCGCCACGCGTCACGGCGAAGCGCATGAGCGAATCCTTGAGCTTGGGAACGTCACCCTCGGCCACGGCGAAAATCATGTCCTTTACGATACCGCGATCGTGACTCGACATGCGTCCGACCATGCCCAAGTCGATAAAGTAAACGATACCGTCCTTGAGAATGATGTTTCCCGCATGCGGGTCGGCATGGAAAAAGCCGTCGTCGAGCACCTGCGTCGAGTAGTCCTCGACGATCGCGGCACCGATCTTTTCCAAGTCATAGCCCTCGGCCACCAAGCGTTCAGGATCGGCGATCGAAATGCCGTCGACGTAATCCATGACCACCACGTGCTCGGTGCATAGGTCCAGATAGGATTTAGGGCACGTCACGCCATGAACGCTCTTATGGAACTCGTAGAAGTCGTTGAGGTTTTTGGCCTCGGCCAAAAAGTTGGTCTCCTCGCGAAACGAGGTCCACAACTCCTCGACTACGCCGTGCAGGTCAACGAATTGATCGGTGTTGACGAACTTGGAAACGATACGCACCACCGAGCGGATGATATCGATGTCCTGTGCCATAACCTGCTGCGCACCGGGGCGCTGCACCTTGACGGCCACGTCCTCGCCCGTCACCAGACGAGCGCGGTGCACCTGCGCGAGCGATGCGCTACCAAGCGGATTGGGGTCGATCGCATCGAACATCTCCCCCAGGCGCAGGCCGTATTCTTCTTCCAGACAACTGAGTACGACCTCGTACGGCACCGGCTCCACGTCGGAGCGCAGACGACGCAGCTCGTCGCAAAAGCGTTGCGGCAGAATCTCGGACCGGTTGGCCAGAATCTGCCCCATCTTGACGAACATGGGGCCGAGTTCCTCGAGCAGGCGGCGCAAACGAACCGGCGTGAGGTTATCCCACACGCGGTACTTTTTGACCAGACGAACAATCTGCCCGATGCGTTCGCGACGACCCGCCGGCGTGAGCTGGTATTCCTCGTCCGGCGCCATCGCGTCGGGCTCCTCGGGCACCATATCGACAGCACGCGGCTTCTTGCGAGCGCCCGAGACGGCGGCATCGACCTCATCGACAACCGCCGCCTCGTCACCCAGAGGATCTAGATTGTTGTAATCGGTGGTGGAATCTGCCATCTGCGCTGCTACTCGGCCTCTTCGGTATCCTTCGCATCGTCGGGCTCAACGGACTCGACGGGCACCGAGGTCACGTTGTCCTCGACTGAATCGACGATGTCGCGCACATGGGCTAGGAAGGCCGTGCGCTCGGGGGCGGTCATAACGCGGACGCGGGCAAGGATGAGCTCGTCGAGCACGCGCTGGGCCGCGGTCTCGCCCTGCATGCCCAAGCGCTCGGTCAGATCGGAGATGGTACCGCCGGCCTGCTCGAACATGTCGGACACACTGCGGGCGATATCGGGGGTGGCGGTGTCCTTGCGGACCTGCTCGCCCTTGGTGTTAAGGTCGTCGAGGACCTTCTTGCCGCCTTCGACAGCAACGGCGGCAGCGCCAAAGCCCACGTTAATGGCGCCGTTAACAAGCTGATCGAGTTTCATAACCATGGTTGTCTCCAATCACAAACAACTGCATTGGCGTTCTTGTACCCAAGATTGAGCGAAAGCGACAAAGCGTTTTAGCGCTATTCGATTGACGGGAAATCCCTACCTCACGTTGTCGTTCATCGCGAAAGAGTTCTTCATGGCGCAGCTCGTGGTGTAGAGCACCTTGCCCAGTAGAGCATCGGTCTCCACGCGAACACGCTCGGCAAAGGCCTCATTGGCGCGTGCAAGCTCGGCAGGCACTTCGGCCTCGGGCAGAACGGCTACGGCAGCGTCGATGTCATGGATCTGCTTGTGGCCCATGCCACCGACCTTCTCCTGATAATCCTCGACCGCGCGACCGCACTCATGGAAGCGGACGTCAGCCAGCGCGCCGATCAGGCGGTTGGCCCAGTAGAAGTTTTCGGACGTCACGCGAGCCTGCGTGTCGGCATAGTACTCGGGCATGGTCTCGACGTTGGCGTACAGCGGAACCAGCGCGTTAAACGAGTTGGAGCCAAACGCCATCCACTGCACGGCGCGATAGGCCGGCTGTGCATAGGGACGCAGCTGCAACACGGCGAGCTGGCTGTTGCGGTTGATGCCGATGGGGCGATAGGCGCCACGCGTAGCGGGCGTGCCCTTGCTACCGTAGCAATCGTACTCCGTGCCCTGGTAGTGGCTCGAGAGTACGTACTTGATGTCCTCGATGGTCACCTTGCGCTCGGGCACGCGGCTCCAGGGGATATCGTCGCTCTCGGGCGTGTAGTCGGCGTCGGGGCCATCCCACACGTCGCTGGGGTTGAGACAGCGCTGCATGTACCACGCGCGCGGCGTGTTGTAGACGTGGTCGCTGTCGCTGTGCGAGCCAAAGGCCTCGCGCGGGTTAAAGACCGCAGCCGGGCCGTCGCCCTCGACGCCCAGCGTCAGGTCCAGATGCCACTCGGCCATCCAGGCGCGCAAGTCGGCGGAGCACATGTGATCGGCCTGGGCGCCCTCGGCGTCATCCAGGTCAAAGCTGTCGATACCCAGCTGGTTGGGCATGGTCACATAGGCGTCATCGGGCACGCGCTTGGCGATCCAGTGGTGACCGCCGATGGTCTCGAGCCACCAGATCTCGTCCACGTCGCTAAAGGCGATGCCGTTGTTCTCGTAGGTGCCATAGCGCTCGAGCAGGTCACCCAGAATGCGTACGCCGTCGCGGGCGGATTTGGCATATGGCAGCACCAGGGTCACCATGTCCTCCTCGCCCAGACCGCCGGGCTGCGCCGGAACATAGCCGTCCTCGTCCTCGTTGCCCTTGGCGGGCACGTAGTCGACGAGCGGGTCGGCGCCGCGAACGCGCTCGTTGGTGGTGAGCGTCTCGGTTGCGGACATGCCCACATTGAGCTCGTTGAAACCGGCCTCGGCCCAGATGCCGTGGCCCGGGACAACATCGGGGACGCTCGTGTAGCGCATGGGGTTATCGGGCAGTTCAACGGTCAGGTGACTCAGGACGCTCGTGTAGACGCGCGGCTGCTCGTCGGGATGCACCACGCGCATACGCTTGGGCTCAAACACCCCGTTGGACGAGTCCTCGTTGCGGGCAACCAACGTCGACCCGTCGTAGCTCGCGTTCTTACCAACCAAAATCGTTGTGCACGGCATGCGCATCCTCCTTGAGCGAAGAAATCAAACGATAACAGTGTATCGCTTCGGCGCAGAAAGGGCGAAACCGCGGCGCTGGCAACCCCTGTGGTCAAAAAATGCCAAATGTGAGTACTGTCACCAATTTAGTAACATCAATTTTGCTACGTATGGGTGCCAAAAGTCTACATTTGTTCAAAAATTAGATGATGTAATTCCTCATAGGTCCAATAAAATAGGCTCTTTATCGATAATAAATATCGTTAGAGAGCCTATTTGACCTAAAGAATATGTGACTATCTTGGAAACAGTACTCATATTTGGCATTTTTTGTCCACGGGGTATAGAGCTAACCCCTCAAACAGCCCAAAACGCCTATTTCGATGCGCGCTCGGCCGCCTCGATCACGTGTTTGGCGAGGATCGCCGTCGTCACAGCGCCCACGCCGCCCGGCACGGGCGTGATGGCGTTAACGACCGGCTCCGCAGCATCAGAATCGACGTCACCCACCAACTTGCCAGCGGCCTCGTCCCAATTAATGCCAACATCAATGATCGTCTGGCCCTCTCGAACCGCATCCACGTCAATCGTACGCGCGCGTCCAACGGCGGCAACCACAATGTCGGCAGCACGGCACTCGGCAGCAAGGTCGTGCGTATGCGTATGGCACGTCGTCACTGTGGCATTGCGAGCCGTAAGCATGGCGGCAACGGGACGGCCAATCACCAGCGACCGACCAACGACCGCGACCTTGGCCCCATCCAGCTCAACGCCGTAATGATCCAGCAAAGCAAGCACGGCTTCGGCTGTGCAGGGGGCAAAACCCTCGCCGCGCCCCGAAAGCGTGGTGAGCAGCGAAGCCGGCGTCATGGAGTCAACGTCCTTGGCAGGATCGAGTGCCGCGGCAACCGCGTCCTCGTCAAGGCCGGCGGGCAGCGGGCGGAACATCAGGCAGCCATGAACAGACGAATCGGTATTGATGTCCTCGATGGCCGCCAACAGCTCGTCCTGCGAAACATCGGCGGGAAGCAAAACGCGGCGAGCCTCAATGCCAACCTTTTCGCAGCGCTTGAGCGCACCGCGCTCGTAGGATAGGTCGTCCTCGCGTTCACCCACGCGCACGATAGCCAGCGTCGGCACAACGCCGCGCTCGCGCAAAGCCACGCAGCGAGCAGCAAGTTCCTCAGTCAAAGCGCGAGCAACGGGGGCACCCTTCAGCAGTTCAGCCATGGCTATCCCCTCTTCCTTGCGGCGTCGGCGGCGCGGCGCGCCAGCGCATCGGCGCGCGGCAACCACATGTCGAGCAACTCATCACACGCCGTCTCGAGCTCCTCAGCACGAGCGCGATCCTTCATAGACGTGGCGTTCGCAAAGAGCGTCAAGCTCGCGCCCTGCATAGCGGAACGGCAGAACACGGCGCCGCACGCCACATCGGACAGCAGCTGACGCGAACCCTTGTCGGCCATGTCCTCGAGCAGCGCCAGCGCACGCCCGCAGGCATCCATAATGCGATACGGCGGCATAGCGGCCACATGCAGCGCATCCTGAATCGCGGTCGCTCGAGCCGGATCGTCACGCGGAATACCGTACGCCGCGGACACCTGCCCATAGGCACGAACGTCCTCGGCAACCAACTCGACAAGCTCCTGGGCCAGCTCATCAGCCTGGGCAAACGCGCGCGTCAGGTCATCCGCGCGATCGGCAAGCGCGGGGTTGGTCGCGCCGTAGCGCGCGACCATCCCGCACAGCGAGGCGCCCAGCGCACCCACAAAGGCGCTCGCGCTGCCGCCGCCGGGCACCGGCTCGCGCGCGGCAAGCGCCTCGGCAAACCCGCGGCAGGTCTTGTCCATCATCTCTTGGCTCATACGCATGCACCTTCAAGTCATATACATCGGTCGGGTGGCAACCGCCGACCGACCGCATCGATCACATAATGGTGCTAAGTCTAGCCCATAAGCACATGGGCGTCAGCGCACCTGGCCATCGCGGATTTCTATGACGAACGATAGGCCATGCCAACGCAAACATGGGACACATGGCCCACGTTTCGAGACTCCCGGGCAGCGGCAACTGGGGCATACATATAGGTAAGGAGCCCCATGTTGGGGCAACGCTCATCACGGCACCGGACGACGAATGGAGGAATCACCGCACAGCAAACAAAGTCATCATGTGCACGCGCAACCGCCGCCCCAGCGATCCGCGGCACACGATGTCCCTGGCAGACAAGGAGGACACCACCATGAAGAAAAAGACCCTATCGATCCTTTCCCTTTGCGTCGCCCTCTTTGCCGCATTTGCCCTTGTCGGCTGCGGCGGGAGCGCATCGGGCGGAGGCGGCAGCACCGCCAAGAGCGAAAGCAAGGAAAAGGCCCCGTCGCCAAGAAGACCGACTTTATCTGGTTTAAGGTCGAGATGCCCGAGGGCGTCGGCGTAAGCGACTCCGCCGGCAAGAATGCCGACAGGGTCCAGCTCACCTTCCCCGAAGACGAGAACGCCTCGGCCGATCGTTTTATCCCCGTTTGGAAAAAAGCGCTGACTGCCGAGGAATCCCACGCCGACCAGGCGGAAAAGAAGGGGGATACGTTCCAGTGGAAGGATGGCGGGTCCGTCGAGTATAACGGCAGGACGTGGCTCGTCGGAACGTACGAGGACAACAGTGGCATCACAACCCTCCTCTTTACCGACGTTGAGCCGGGAAGCGTCTACGTCCTCATCTCGAACTTCGACCAGCACAAGAAAGAAGCCGAGGCGCTCCTCAACTCCATCGAGTTCCCCGATGACATGGCAGAGGCAGTTTCCGAGGCACGCGAAGTCGAGATTTCGAGCATCGAGATCAAGTAACGGGACACCCGCACGCGCCTACGCGCACCAGCGCGCATGCGCCCATTAAAACAACGGGCGCCCAACCCGGGGAGGGCCGACAGCATCGGCCCTCCCCTCTTTTGGACCCGCGCATATTGCCACTTGTCGGCGCAATTCCAGCCCTCAGAATGGGACACATGGCCCACCCTAGCGAGCCGTCCACGCGTACAGTAAAGGCAGGTAATCCATGGGCGGTTACAGATCGAGGAGGACACGACCATGAAAAAGAAGGCCTTTGCGATTCTCACCCTCTGCATCAGTCTCTTTGCCGCAGTTGCCCTGGTGGGCTGCGGTGGCAGCGGTGGCGCTACCGGCAGTGGCGGTGGCGGCGGAGCAGAAAAGCCAGCCGTGGATATGAGGACCGACTTCATTTGGTTTAAGGTCGAGGTTCCCGAGGGCGTCGAGATCACCGACGTTGCCGGCGACACCGCCGACAGGGCCCAGTTTAAGTTCACCGAGAGCGAGCATGCGAGCGACCGCTTCATACCCATCTTCGACCCCGATAAGAACGCCGACGAACTGTTCGACTACGAGGCAAAGTGGAAGGCCAACTCCGGATGGACCGAGAGCGACCCCGTTAAATACAACGGCAAGACCTGGCGCAGTGCTTACTTTACGCACTCGGGCGGCGTAACGACCGAGTGCTTTACCGACGTTGAAGGCGGCAGCGTTTACGTGCGCATCGACAACGTCGAGGAGCACAAGGACGCCGTCGAGACCATGATGAAGTCCCTGGAATTTGCCGATGATATCGCCAAGGCCAAGACCGAGGCCATGGACGTCAAGCTCGAGGATATCGAGATCAAGCGCTAAGCGACTGGCGAGCGCAGCGGGAAACACGAGCGCAGCGCAAACAAGCGACGGTACCCCAGCGCTTCGTACTAAGGGAGGGCCGGTAAACCGACCCTCCCTTTCTTATGCCGGCAGCCGACGAACGCGAAGATGCCGGGCGGCAAAACCGCCCCCCCCCAGCGCGGTAACGGCACAACATGAACAAGCACCCCAGCACGTCCGCTCGCCGATTTATAGCGCCGCGCAGACAATTGAGCCGACACCTTTAAACATCCGGGCAGTAAAGTGACCAAAATAAGTGCATAACCGCACCCTGCGAATGGAGGAGTTATGACCGAACATCATGCCATCAGTCGCCGAGCGTTTACGCTGGGCCTTGGACTCGCGGCGTTGTCGCCACTTGCAAGCCTGCCCGAAACCGCCACGCTGGGCATTAGCCCGCGGACAGCCTTTGCGGACGGCACGGCCGAGTCAGCGGCCACCCTCGACAATTTCGTCATTCGCCTTCGCCCCGCGGGCTATTTTCGCACCGCGAGCGTCAACGAAGACGGCAACGTCATCGGCAACGTCTGCCACCTGTTTAATGACGGCACGTCCAGCAAGCTCATCCTTGAGCACGTAGGGACCGATGCGGACGGCACAAACTGGTATGCCATCCGCACCCTGCTCAATTTCGAAGAGCACAAGAAGACGGGCTACAGCATTTGGTCGGTCGATGGCGACTCGGACAAAGATGGAAAGGTCATCCACGTATGGAGTGGCGAGTACGACCATAAGGACAGCCGCGCCTATACGTTCGACCGCCAGTTCGACGGAACTTATATTATTCGAGACCGCATATACACGAAAAACGGTATTAACTACCTGGCCATAGAATCGAAAGGCAAAGACCAAGACAACAACAAGATTTGCCAAAAGAAATATTCCATTCCGTGGGAGCTCGAGCTTGTCGGCTACAGCATGGACAAGACCAATGCCACAGTTAGCAGCATCGACTGGACCACGTATAGCAGCTACGTCGACGGACCATGTTGGATGAGCCACGTCGAAGGCAACAAGTACCTCGACGAGCTGAGCATCCCGGGCACGCACGATTCGGGAACTTGCAGCGTGGACAACGACACCGAACCCCAATCCTCGCAAGCAAAGTGCCAGCAGGACTACATCCCCACGCAGTTGCTCGAAGGCATTCGCTATTTTGATATCCGACTCGGAAAAGGCGACGACCCCGGCATCGACCATGGAAGTTGCTACCTGCTCAAAAAAGACGGGCACTTCATGCATCTCTCCGATGTCGTTGGCTACTTCAAAAAGTTTTTGAACGAAAATCCGTCAGAAGCTCTCATCATGCTTGTATCCCGAGGCAACAACGAGGCTACTGACGAGAGCCTTACGACGGCTTTCGCCAAGGTTTTGGACGACAACCCCAAACTGTTCTATACGTCGAGCCGCGTTCCCACACTGAACGAGGTGCGCGGAAAGATCGTCCTGCTGCGCCGATTTGGACTCGCCGGCGACAGCGTAAGCGGCCACACGTGGGGCCTCGACCTAACCGAATGGGACAGCAAAATCGCAGCACACCCCAGCAGCTCCTCTATGTGTCTCGTCCAAAACGCGCAAGGCTTTGAAGCCGCAGGGGAAACAGGCGACAAAAAAGCCTATTGCACCAAGGTATATGCCCAGGACCATTACGAATGCACCGGAACCGACAAGATCAGCTGGGTCGATATGGCCCTGCAGGAGACGGCTAAGCTCACCCGCAACGAGGTAGATGTCGAGGACGATAACGGGGCCAAGGAGCAAGTCCTGGAGCGCTGCTGGTCTATCAACTACACCAGCTGCACGAATCACAAGCAAGGAAGCAACCCATTTACCGCAGCGCGAGTAGTCAACGAGCATCTGTACAAGAGCCCGTACATCAACCCCAGCGACAACGAGGAAACAAAGTCAGATTACCTCAAGCACATTGGCATCATCGCATCCGACTTTGTTGATGCGGCGCTGGCCCGGAGCATCTACCAGCGCAATTACGATTACGATACACAGCACAAGCAGACAGCTTCGTACTACCTCCCGAGCCGCATGCGCATGACGTACGGCGACTCGCTGAGCGATGCCTCGCTCCAGGATGGCAAGACCGTTGGCGAGGGCCATTTCCGCCTTGTCGACAGCAGCAACGTACTCAACGTGACGGCTTCGGGCCATGCGTTTGCCATCGAATATGTGGATGTCGACGCCTTGGGCAACGAGACCGTTACGGAGCTGCGGGGCTCCGTGCCCATCGATATCGATCCACGCGCGCTGACACCCCACTTTGAGGGGCTCGAAGGCCTTAAGGCCGGCGAGGACGTGCGCGCCAAGATTGCGGCATCACTCGAGGGCAAGCTCGAAACCGATGCCTGCACGGCCCAGCTCGAGTTTGTGCACGACGCGAACGGCGCTCCGGGCACGGCAATGGCCGAGGGCGAAACATTTGCCGCAGGGACGTACTGGGTGCGCGCGAAAGGCCTTTTGGGCGACGCGGCACAGAACTACACGCTCGCCAGCGATGGAGCCGCAAGCTTTACCGTAGCGGCCTCGGGCAGTGCAGGCGGCACCGGCAGCGGCACGGGTTCCAACGCAGGCGGCGCCGACAAGAACGGCAAGGGCAACAAGAGCGACCAGGGCAAGAACTCGGCCGGAAAACTCGCCGACACGGGCGACGGCTCCGGCATTGCCGCCGGGCTCGCCGCTGCCGCCGTGGCGACAACGGTCGCTGGCGCTGCAATGCTTGCCAGTGACCGCGACAATACCGAGGACGTTAACGAATAGGCAAGCCAGTCTTTTGGGCGCATTAACTCAATCGGGGCGCAGAATACCGTTCTGCGCCCCGATTTTTACCTTGGCCCGAACGCCGCTATCGGCTACATCACCATGTTCAGAGCTTTCACAAATTCCTGGGCCTTCGCACGGCTACTCAGGCTAAAGACGCAAGCGGTCAACAGCCTGTTACGCAGGAAAACGTCGCGACCCTTGATCCTGTTGACCCCCGTGATGTCCTTAAGGTAGACAATCTCGGTGTGCCTGTCGCCAAAAGTGCCCTTCTTGAGCACCTCGATACGATTGGGGTAGATCTTAACGTCTTTAAACCTACCCGAACCTTTGTCCTGGAATAGCAGCGTGTTGTTGTCCATACGTGTCACTCCCGTGGGGTTCGCTAAAACTGTCTCTATTGCCACATTTTAGTCACCGCAAGGCTCCCATGCGAAGGTGCCAGACAGCACAGCAATTCGTGTCCGCGCGAGGCTTTAAACTAGATGCGATATAGATGCATTCCACAAGAGGAAAGTGGGGCGACAGTGATGGGCGAACTGGTAAACCGCGGGGAATCGACAATCGTGCCAGAAGTTTTTTACAAGCAGGTTTCCTCGATCCTCAACGCCGCTCGCGACAAGGCCTATACCGCCGTTAACTTTGCGATGGTTGAGGCATATTGGGAGATCGGCAAGAGTATTGTTGATGAGCAGGGCGGAGAGGAGCGCGCCAAGTATGGAGAGGCGCTGCTCAAGGCCCTCGCAATCAGACTTACCAAAGATTTTGGTAAAGGTTTTGAAGCAAGAGAGCTGCGTAAAATGCGTCAGTTCCATCTTGCATTTCCAATTCGGGACTCACTGCGTCCCGAATTGAGCTGGACACATTACCGCAGGTTAATACGCATTCCTGACCCCGAAACTCGAACATGGTACATGAACGAATGCGCCGATTCTCGCTGGAGCACGCGTCAGCTCGAACGCCAGATCAACACCATGTTCCGAGAGCGCCTACTTGCCAGCAAGGACAAGGAGGTCGTCACCCAGGAAATCCAAAAGAGCACCCCGGCTCATCGTCCCGAGGATATCATCCGCGACCCATATGTGCTGGAGTTTTTAGGTTTCTCGGACGATACTGCGTTTCGCGAGAGCGATCTAGAGCAGGCGCTCATCACACATCTTCAGAAGTTCCTGCTGGAGCTTGGCCGTGGCTTCGCTTTCGAGGCGCGCCAAAAGCGCATCACCTTTGATGGGCGCCATTTCTATATTGACCTTGTTTTTTACAACTATCTGATGCGCTGCTTCGTGCTCATCGACCTTAAGACCGATGACCTTACGCATCAGGACCTGGGCCAGATGCAAATGTATGTGAACTACTACACGCGTGAGCTCATGAACGAAGGCGACAATCCGCCCATAGGCATCGTGCTCTGCGCGGACAAAAGCGATTCGATCGTCGAGTATACGCTGCCCGAAGACAACGACCAAGTGTTTGCCGCCAAATACCTGCCGTATCTTCCAAGCAAGGAAGAGCTGGCGCGCGAGCTGAGTGCCGAGTACCGCGCCATCAACGAAGCGACTAATGGCGAAGCGCAAGGGTAGCAGCACGTTGCGACCGATACCCCCGACGGAGTTTCATATCCCCCGACATAAGAGGAGCGCTCCATGACAGGCAGACCGAAAACAACACTGCGCGGCTGCATCTATGGGCTTGCCGTCGGCGACGCGCTGGGTGTTCCCTACGAGTTCAGGCCCCGCGGCACGTTCGAATGCGCGGACATGATCGGCTACGGCACGCATGGGCAGCCCGCCGGCACCTGGAGCGACGACACATCTATGACGCTTGCTACCTGCGACTCGATTAGGGAGCTCGGGCATATCGACACCGCGGACATGAGCGACAAGTTTGTGAGCTGGATTGCCCGTGGCGAGTATACGGTCGACGGCGTTTTCGATTACGGCGGTACGACCGCTCGCGCCCTGCGCACCGGCAAAGGAGGCTCCGGCGAGCGCGACAACGGCAACGGCTCGCTCATGCGCATCGCGCCCCTGGCGTTCACCGATGCGACAGACGAAGAGATCAGCGAGGTCTCCGCGATTACGCATGCCCACAGAACGTCAACCGACGCATGTATCATATTTGTCGAGCTGATAAGAGACGTGATGAACGACGTGCTCCCCTCGTGGGCGCTTCACCTGAAAGGCGCGCCCGAGCACGAAATCAGGTCTGGCGGCTTCGTGCTTGACACGCTTAAGGCTGCCACCTGGTGCTTTGTGAACACCAACAGCTACGATGAATGCGTGCTTGCCGCCGTCAACCTAGGCGACGACGCCGACACCACCGCAGCCGTCGCCGGCGCCCTCGCCGGCACGGTATACGGTATCGAGGCCATCCCGCAGGAGTGGGTCGACACCCTGCGCGGTAAAGAGTTGATTGAGAGCTGCCTGTTTTAGGGCGCCATTCAAGAAATAAGGCAGGAGGCATCATGGAGAGGAAGGTCGCAAATATAGACGAGTTCCAAGTGGACGAAAACGGGATTCCGCTATTTCCAGTAGGACTGAAGGAAGAAGCCAGCCTCTATATCCTCCCCGACGGGCGTTACCTCCCCTGCGGGGTCTACAGGACCGCGGACGGCGGTTCGATCATTTATGAGCCATCCGAACTAAGCTTCTTCGGACAGATGCTTGCTCAATTCAAAGAGTACTAGAGGTTTGATCGCCCGTTAGATCGACACTGCTCAAAACCAGGGGGCAGGCTATCCTCCACCGCGGCCCGTGAGGTAGAATTATGCCTGCCGCGGAATCCGCCTGCGGGCAACGCTCTAATCTCTGATTGGGGTGAAGCCTATGAACTTGTTTCTTGAAATCCTGCGCCTCTCGATGTATGTAACCGGCATCGTCCGGAACCTCTACTCGATCTGGCGGGAATATAAGCAGTAACGGATAGCGAAGGGAGTCATGCAAAGGGCCGGTTGCACCCGGCCCTTTAGACGATAATACCTGCGTTGCCCGCGCTTCCAAAGTTGACCGACTGAGGAGCGGGTTCCGCGGCACATCCTGATTTTACCCAGTGGCAAGGCTCTTTTACAGCCGTTCCACCGTTTATTTACATCTGCCAATCAAGACGAGACTACTACGCACCTTTATTACACACGATATTTTCAGCCTGGTATAACCAAGTTCAATAATAGAATGCAAATCCAACCACCGTGTCTGATTACAAAAAGATTTTTGCCTTTTCTGCAGCAAACTCTTCCTCGGTAAGCACTCCACTATCACGCAGCGTTGCAAGCCTCTCAAGCCTTGCAACTACATCAATCACTATCCGCCAGCGTCTCAATAGTCTGTGAAACCTGCGGATACCGCTCAAGCTCCTTCGATAGGGCATCGACTATCTCGGCAATATTCTTTGCATTTTTGCCCCCGTTTAATACGTTTGCCCTGACCTTAGATGACGACTTGACAGTAACGCCAGATCCGCCTTCAACTGGAACAACCGAAATACTGATATTTTCGCCCCAAGACCAAAGGCTCATACCAATCTCGGCTGCAACTGTTCTTGTTGTGGGCGATGCACTATCAACTTTTACTTTAGGCAGCTTTTCCATAGCTGCCTTCAAGGCATTAAACGTGTCGTCAGGAGAATACGGTACCTGAAGCTGAAGCTGCTGATCCGCAAAACCCATAATCTGGCCTCCGCTTCTTACAAGATTAAGGCTATCGGCAATGGTAGCACGTTCCCAGCAGTCTTAAGTTCGTCTCATGACCTTGCGATGCAGCCCGACGCCCCGGCACCACTCCCCTACTTACCAAAAATCGCAGCGAACAATCCCTTGCGTTTGGGCTTTTCTTCTCGGTAGGAACCCTCAGCTGCCGCTGCAACCTGGCGCGGTTGCTCACCACCTCCACGGCGCACGATCTGGTATAGGAAGGGCGATTTAACGTATTTGACCTCGATGGGCGTGGCGTGCACGGTGCTCTCGCCGGACAGATGCAGGCTCGGGTTGAGCGGCGCCACGATATGCGTTTCGCGCTTGTCGCTAAACACCACCGCGGCCGCACGACCCGTCTGGCCGTTTACGGCGATGCGCACCTGCTCGCCGTCGCGGCTGTCCGTTGCCGGACGGTCGACAAAGTAAACCGGCACCATCACCAGGCCGTCCTTATGCTTGCGGGCCTTGCGCGCCCAAGTGCGGATGCTCTTTTTATTGAGCCCCAGCACCGCCTCGGCATCGTTGCCGGCAATGTCGAGCGCCAACTTATCAATGACCACCTGGTCCTTGGTAGACGCATCGACGGAGACAACGCGAAAGTCACCTTCCTGCATGGCCGGGTCAAACGGCCCAACCTTGGCAAAGTCCCACGGCTCCAAAATGCCCATAAGGCGAACATCCAGATAGTTTGCCCGCGGATACGCCCAGTCGAGCACCTCGTAGTACACCAGGGTTTCCTTGCTCAGGCCCTTGCCCGGGAAGCTCGCCATCATACGCAGGTCCGCCAGCGCCATGGGGAAATAGAAGAGCATCATGTCGTTTTGGATCGCGTCTTCCACGTCGTGCCCGGCAAAGGCATCCGGGTACTGGCGCACCAGCTGCAGCGCGTTGGCACGTGCCTGCTGCGGCGAAATTTCGCAGGGAATACCCTGCTCCGGCACATACTCCGCACCCACGCCCATGGTCAGACGTTTGCTAAACGTACCGGGCTTGAGCAGGTCGGCAATGCCGATCTTGTTGCCGCAGGACGGGCACTCAAACACACGCTGCGTTGACTCGCCCTCAAAGGACGCTCCGCAGAAGGGGCAGGGAATGCTCACGTGCGTCGCTTCTTGGAACTCCTGCGCCGTGCCGCGGTCCTCCCACAGCAGATGTTCCAGGACCGACTGATTGCGCCAGTGCGAATTGAAGAAATACCAGTCCGGGTCCTCCGGGCGCTCGAGTTGCGACACATGCGTGAGCTTGAGCAGTCCATCCACTACCGTCAACGGCGTATGGCGAATGCCCAAAGCGCTCTTGGGCTCTCCGGCGTCCGCCTGCCACGGAATGACCGCACCGCAATAAGCGCACTCAAAGCTGCGCTTAGCTTGGTGCGAGTACATAGGGCCGCCGCAGTTTTGACATTTAATGGCAAACATCTCGTCCATGGAAACGTCCTCCTTTGCACAGGGGCTGTCGACATAAAGTATGTCGAGCAAACAGGCACATGCCCATACCCATGTGGCCCAAAATGGACCACCCAGGCAGACGAGAAGGCTCGCTCGTTAGCACCGGCAGACCATTACTGCATTTTCTGAGCATCGGTGCACAGCGCCTCCGCGCGAGCTACACTATCCCCTTAAACATGATTGTGAGGACGACCGCTATGCTATTTGTAAATCGGCTGGTACATACGCTTGTTCCCGGCAGCGAGGGCGAGCCGGTCGATACCTCCTGCCGCACCAACGCGGGCTTCGCCGCAAGCCTCATCTGCATTGGCCTCAACATCACTCTGTGCCTGGCCAAGGGCATCGCGGGCCTGCTCGCCGGCTCCGTCTCCCTCATCGCCGACGCTTTCAACAACCTCTCCGATGCCTCGAGCAACATCGTAAGCCTGCTCGGGTTCCGCCTTGCCAGCCGCCCGGCAGACGAAGGCCACCCCTATGGCCACGGCCGCTACGAGTACCTAGCCGGTCTGTTCGTCGCCGTCCTGGTTTGCGCCGTCGGCATCAACCTGATCCTCGAGTCGGTCACCAAGATCATCAAGCCCTCCCCCACCGCCTACACGCCGGTCTCCCTAGCCGCTCTCGTCTTGTCCATGCTCGTCAAATTCTGGATGGCCGCATTCAACCGCGCGCTGGGCAACCGTATCGATTCCGAAACACTCATTGCCACAGCGCAGGACTCCAAAAACGACGTCATCACCTCGGGTTCGGTCTTGATGGCGGCGCTTATTTCGCAGACGACCGGCTTTGACCTCGATGGCTGGGCAGGCCTGGGTGTGGGCATCTTCATCTGCATCAGCGGCATGGGTCTAGTGCGCGACGCCATCAGCCCGTTGCTGGGACAAGCGCCCGACCCCAAGCTCGTTCAGGCAATCCGCGACAAGATCATGTCCTATCCGCAGGTCTTGGGCACACACGACCTGATGGTGCACGACTACGGCCCCGGTCGTCAGTTTGCCAGCGCCCACGTGGAGATGCCCGGCGAGGGCGACGCATTTGAGCACCACGAGATTTTGGACACCATCGAGCACGACATCAAGCGCCAGATGGGCATCGGCATCACGTTGCACTGTGACCCCATCGCCACCACCGGCGACGACCTGCGCGGCTGGGTCAAGCGCGGCATCATGCAGATCGACCCCGCGCTCTCCATCCACGACCTGCACGAGCACGACGGGTTCGTTTCGTTTGACCTTGTGCGTCCCGACGGCTTTGACATATCCGACGAGGAGCTGCTGGAGCTCGTCACGCGCATCGTGCACGAGCGCCGACCCAATGCCTCATGCGTCGTTACGTTTGACTCGGGCTTTAGCTCGCCCGACCGTCCGGCCGAGCAGCTGTAGCCCGCTTAACAGCTAGTTTCCCTGAGCGCCCGAGATGCCGTTTTGCAGAGCGTTCCAGGCATCCGTCGCCATGCCGCCCAAGTTCTGAGCGGTGTCGCCCAGGTTCTGGGCCGTGTCGCCCAGCTCTTGGGCCTTATCCCCAAGCTCCTGTGCCTTGTTGCTCAAGTCCTCCAGCGTATTGGAACTCGAGCTGTCGGTACCGCTTTGGCCGTCGGGCGAGTTGCCCGAGCTATTCTTGTGCGTGAGTTGAATTTCGAGGTTGCCGCTGTCGTTATAGTAAGCAGAAGTAACGACCCAGTTGGCATCGATGACGGGCGTTGAGCCATCATCAGTCAGGACCACGGCATTCGAAAGATTGGCGCCGCGCGACTTGAGAAGTTTCTTGGCGTTGGACCAGTACTGCCCCGGGATATCGCTCAGATCGACGGTGCTAGACGAGGCGGACTCGGTTTGCTCGGCAGCGGTATCGGCCGTTGAACTCCCTCGTTTGTTGAGCATGCCCGACACAATGGCAAACACAACCGACAGCGCAAAGAAGATCGCCAGCACGATGAGGATCTTCTTGATCACGCTCGACGAACGCGACGGCTTCTTCTCCTCGTCCTCGCCATATTGCGGAATCGACTTGGGGTACTCGCGATACGGCTCGCGCGACTCGTAGCGAGACTGCGCCGTGCGAGGCATATACGTCGTCTGCTGAGGCTGCGGAATGGGATTTTGTGGCAGGTCATCATAGGGATTCGGCGTCGAGGCGGCATAAGAATCCTGCGGCACGTAATCAAACGGGTCCGGAGCTGCGTTGCCATAGGGGCCTTGCGAAGATGCAGCGTAAGAATCCTGCGCCGTGTCGCCATAGCCCATAACCCGGGTGGGCTCGACCGAAGGCTGCGTCGCGGCAGGGTCGGTATAACCGGGGTTGGGAACAACGCGGGTCGCATCGGCGCTATCGCCAGCCTGCGCGGAACCGTAGCCGCCCATCACGGTTGTCTTGTCCTGATCCATGCAACGATTCCTTTCCGTCGCGCGTGAGCCTCAAGTTATCCATGCATTCTACCCGCGCAAAAGCCTATGATGGGCAGAGTCCGTCGGTATCTACAAGACATGCGCGGGCCTAAGGATAAAAAAGCCCCGCCGGGCCTTGGGGGCACGGCGGGGCGGACAAGCAGCTATGGGCAGCAGGCTTAGAACAGGCCGGTGATGTTGCCGTCGTTGTCGACGTCGATGTTCTCGGCCGCAGGGACCTTGGGCAGGCCCGGCATGGTCAGAACACTGCCAGTCAGTGCGACCACAAAGTGGGCACCGGCGGAAACCTTGAGCTCGCGCACCGTGATGCGGAAGTTCTCGGGAGCGCCCAGGGCCTTGGCGTTGTCGCTAAAGCTGTACTGCGTCTTGGCCACGCACACCGGCAGGTTGCCAAAGCCGTTCTCGCGCAGCTCGGCGAGCTGGCGCTTGGCGGCCGGCGTAAAGTCGACGCCGTCGGCGCGGTAGACCTTGGTGGCAATGGCCTCAAGAGCGTCGGCCACATCGGCGCCGTCCTCATAGGCAAACTTGAGCTCGCTCGGCTGCTCAATCAGACGCATGACCTCATCGGCAAGCTCGAGCGCGCCCTCGCCGCCCTTGGCCCAGACCTCGGAAAGCTTAACGTTGACGCCGAGCTTCTGACACTCGGACTCGATGAGCGCAAGCTCGGCCTCGGTGTCCGTCGGGAAGCGGTTGATGGCGACTACGCAGGGCAGACCATAAACGTTCTGGATGTTGTCGACGTGACGCAGCAGGTTGGGCATGCCGGCCTTGAGTGCCTCGAGGTTCTCCTCGTTGAGGTCGGCCTTGGCGACGCCACCGTTGTACTTCAGCGCACGAGCGGTCGCGACGACCACGACGGCGCTGGGGCGAACGCCCGTCATGCGGCACTTGATGTCGAGGAACTTCTCGGCACCCAGATCGGCACCGAAGCCGGCCTCGGTAATGGCGACATCGCCAAAGCGCATCGCCATACGCGTGGCCATGATGGAGTTGCAGCCGTGGGCAATATTGGCGAAGGGACCGCCGTGGACAAACGCGGGCGTACCCTCAAGCGTCTGCACCAGATTGGGCTTGAGCGCATCCTTGAGCAGTGCGGCCATAGCTCCTTGGGCCTTAAGGTCGCGTGCGCGGACGGGCTCGCCGGCATAGCTGTAGCCGACAACGATCTCGCCCAAGCGCTCCTTAAGATCGTTGATGCTCGTGGACAGGCACAGGATCGCCATGACCTCGGAGGCAACGGTAATGTCAAAGCCATCCTCGCGCGGCACGCCCTGGGCCTTGCCGCCAATGCCGTCGATGACATGGCGCAGCTGACGGTCGTTCATGTCGACAACGCGCTTCCAGGTGATGCGCTTAACATCGATACCGAGCTGGTTGCCCTGCTGAATATGGTTGTCGAGCATGGCGGCCAGCAGGTTGTTGGCGGCACCAATAGCATGGAAGTCACCAGTAAAGTGCAGGTTGATGTCCTCCATGGGGATGACCTGCGCCCAGCCACCGCCGGCGGCACCGCCCTTGACGCCGAAGACGGGACCGAGCGAAGGCTCACGAAGGGCCACGGCGCTCTTGACACCGCGACGGCGCAGGCCATCGGCCAG
Source organism: Collinsella sp. AF19-1LB (assembly GCF_003459655.1). Classification (NCBI taxonomy): domain Bacteria; kingdom Bacillati; phylum Actinomycetota; class Coriobacteriia; order Coriobacteriales; family Coriobacteriaceae; genus Collinsella; species Collinsella sp. AF19-1LB. The sequence goes on along the minus strand of NZ_QRWO01000014.1, from coordinate 22,746 downwards.
ACCGATGGTCGTAGTGGTCTTACCCTCGCCGGCGGGCGTGGGGTTGATAGCGGTCACGAGGACGAGCTTGGCCTGGTGATCAGTCGGCTCGTTGAGCAGTGAATAGTCGACCTTAGCCTTGTCGAAGCCGTACGGAATAAGGTGCTTAACGTCGACGCCGGCGTTCTTGGCCACCTCGGTAATAGGCAGCGGCGTAACAGAACGTGCGATTTCGATGTCAGTAGGCATGGGCGGTCCTTTCGTTACCGGATGAGAAAAAGACCAATCCAGCATAGCACGGGCGTGCAATAGTAAAACACCCGCAACCGACAAACGGCGATCTGTTTATCCAATGCTCAGCGATAGCTTAACAACCCGCCAAAACAAAGCGCCCTAAATGGTAGGTTCAATCCCCAGGTGCTCAAAGGTGCGAAGGGTTGCCTGACGGCCCTGCGGCGTACGAATCATCAACCCGCACTGCAGCAGATACGGCTCATAGACATCCTCGAGCGTGCCCGGGTCCTCGCCCACCGCGCTGGCAAGGGTCGTAAGTCCCACGGCACGACCGGAGAACGTCTTGGCAAGCGTCTCCAAGATACGAATATCCATCCAGTCCAGGCCGAGCTCGTCGATCTCAAAGAACTCGAGTGCCTGACGGCAAATATCGAGCTCGATGGGGCCGTTGCCACGCACCTGCGCATAGTCGCGCACGCGCTTGAGCAAACGATTAGCCAAGCGCGGCGTGCCACGCGAGCGTGAGCCGATCTCGAGCGCGCTCGGATGGTCTATTGTCACACCCAGGATGGACGCCGAGCGCGTCACAATCTGCGCGAGTTCTTCGACCGTGTAGTAATCCAGGCGATATGAAATGCCAAAGCGGTCGCGCAGCGGGCCAGTCAGCATACCCGAGCGGGTCGTTGCCGCCACCAGCGTAAACTTGGGGATATCCAGGCGAATCGATCGTGCGGCCGGGCCTTTACCGATCACGATATCGAGGGCAAAGTCCTCCATCGCGGGGTACAGGACCTCCTCGACCGAACGGTTGAGGCGGTGGATCTCGTCAATAAACAGCACATCACCCGGCTGCAGGTTGGTAAGGATAGCCGCCAGGTCACCGGTGCGCGCGATGGCAGGGCCACTCGTGGTCTTGATCTGAGCGCCCAGCTCGTTGGCGATAACGGTGGCCAGCGTGGTCTTGCCCAGGCCCGGAGGACCCGAGAAAATCACGTGGTCGAGCGTCTCGCCACGGCTCTGCGCCGCTTCGATCAACACGCGCAGGCTCTGCTTGATGTGCTCCTGGCCACAGTAGTCGTCCAGGCGCTGGGGGCGCAAAGTGCGGTCGACATCGAGGTCCTCGGCCGTCAGCTCCGAGCCCACCATGCGCTCGCCGTGCGCCATGGATGCCGCCGGCGAGTTGCCGGGCGTCGCCCACAGGTCCTGAGAGTCATCGGCTTCCCACATCACGCATCCATTCCGAGTCGCTTAAGCGCCGCGCCGAGCAGATCCTCGACACGCATATCCTGCCCATCATACCCGCTCAGAGCGACATCGGTCTCCTGCGGGCTAAAGCCCATGGAAAGGAGTGCCGCACGAGCATCATCAATGGCCGAGGGAGCGGCAGCGGGCACGGGCATCGCAACCTGTCCGGGAATCACGTCGACCGGCACAAAGCCCTTATCCTTGGCAAAGGTGCTCTTGAGCTCCAGGATCAGACGCTGCGCGGTCTTTTTGCCCACACCGGGCACCTTGGCCATGCCCTTGTCGTCCTCGGCCATCACCAGCGAATACAACTGGCCCACGGTATAGGTGGAGAGCACGGCAAGCGCCAGGCGCGGACCGACGCCCGAGACGGACACGAGCCGGTCGAACATCGTACGCTCATCCTTAGAGGAAAAACCGAAAAGTGTCATGGCGTCCTCGCGCACCTGCATGCGCGTGTAGAGGCGGACCTCGCCGCCGGGCGTCGGCAACGTGGCCGCAGTGCCGCCCGAGATGCCGAGCTCAAAGCCAACGCCCGACACGTCGACGACGGCCGAGCTCATCGTGGCCTCGACAAGCGTTCCATGGAGCTGGGAAATCATCAGTATCCGGTTCCTCTCTGTTGATAGAACTCGCCACCGGTAAGGGCACGGGTGCGGCTGAGGTTTACGTGGCAGATGGCGCAAGCCAGGGCATCGGCGGCATGGTCGGGATGCGGGTCGTGGTCGAGCTGCGTGAGCGTACGAACCATATACGCGACCTGCCGTTTGTCCGCGGCTCCGGTGCCCACAACAGCCTGCTTAATCTGCATAGGCGTGTACTCGCCAATCTCGAGCGCGCATTCCGAAAGCGCCACGAGCGCGGCACCGCGGGCATGCGCCGTAGGGATGGCCGAGCGAACGTTGGCGCCAAAGTAAATGCTCTCGATGGCAGCGGTATCGGGTCGATAACGCTCCACGACGCCCTTGAGGTCGCGGGCGATATGCGACAGGCGCACCGCGAGCGGACTACCCGCGCTGGTCTCGATGCAGCCATAGGCACGGCAGCGAACCTCGCCACGCCGCTCCTCGATAATCCCCCAACCCGTATGAGCCAAACCGGGGTCAATGCCCAAGATAACCAAGCCAACCTCCCCTCGCCACAAGCGCAGCGCAAGACAAGGCCCCGCGCATCATTCACGAACGTCTGTTCTAGAATAACACAATAGCGGCCGCATCTAGCAAGCAAGGTTGAACCATAGGTTGAGCATAAGTCAGCGAGCGAGTCCCTGCCGTGGCAAGGTGTCGCGAAAGAGGAGCGCCGCGTACTTTTGTACGCAAGCGACGGTTTGAGCGGCAGATTGCCCGGCAGGGGCTCGCGCAGCGTCGACTCGTTACGCGGTTTGGCAAAACCGCGTAACCTTTTTAGTTCTGCGAGAAGAACGGGAACTGTCGGGGATCAACCGGCGGATGCGGCATCGGGCCACCCTGGGGCCCACCCTGCGGGCCACCCTGGCCGCCCATCATCTTATCGATGGCGTCCTGAACCTCGCCCTCGAACTTTTTCATTCCCTCGTGTAAACGACGCTGACCGTCTTCAGAGCGCAACTCCTCCATTTGTTCGGGCGAAATACCCAGTAGCTCGCCCAGCACGCCCATCATCTCGTTTCGCACGCGCTCACTAGTATCCTCGTCAGCAAAACGGCGCACCTCGGCGCGCGCCAGCGAATCGACCGTCATACGCTCCTTGCCGTTAAGCCCCAGGTCGGACCACGCGAGCATGTACGGCCAGGAGCGCTCGGCAAACGAACGGGACGAAACGATCGGCGCCGTCGGCAACATGCGGCGGGCAGCCTCACCCTGTCGAACGAGCATCAGCAGCAGCGAGCAGGCCTCAGGCTTGCCAGCGGCCATCGGGATGTCGTCGAAAGATCGATTGCGGTCCACGTGCGCCTCAAGCGCGCCATCGATCTCACCCGGCTCGACCCCGCCGAGCAGCTGTGCCGCGCGGTCGAGCATATCGACCGGACCGTCGAGCGTCGAGAGCGCCTGCGCCAGCACTCGCTCCATACAATCTTCCACCGCGTTGAGCGTCACGAGCTCTTGGGGCACCACGGCAGACGTGCGGTTGCGCACGCGCGCCACAAACTCAAGCGTCGACAGGTACACATCGCCAAAGGGCGCATAATCGCCCTGGTAGCCGCCGCAAAGCGCCGGCGCCGCCAGTGCGTACTCGGTTTTGGACAGCGGGCTCAGCGCCATCGCACCCAACTCGAGCGCCGTGTCCTCCAGCATGAGGCCCAGCGTGCGAGAGCGCAGGCGCTCGGCGTCGCCCGCCGACACATCGCGGTCGAGCACGCGCGCGGCATCCGGCGCATCGCGCTCAACCGTGCGAATATGCAGGCGCTCGGCAATGGCGCGAACGGCGGCACAGCGAGCAGCCTCGGCCTCCTCCTGCGCCGGCGTAAAGATGCGGTTGCGCCCCAGCACCAGGCCAATCACATTACGTGGGCCCAGAGCGTCGACGGCCAGCGCCGCCAGCAGGGACGACGGCAAGTCGCCCTCGAGTGCCACCACGGCGCGCGACGCACCGTGGGCCCGGGCGTTGTCGCGCACGGCGAGCACCAGCGCCTGCCACAGCCACTCCTCGGAACGGAACTCGGGCAGTTCGTGATCTTCCAGGGCATCGAGCATCACGCCGCGCTGAATCTCCTGAACCAGCAGGCTCTCCTCAAAACACGGCGCTTGGGCCACCACGCGACCGCAGTCGTCGAGCACAAACGAACCGCCGGTATACACCGACTCGTCATAGGCACCGACCGGCGCCATACAGGCAAACCACACACTGCGCTTGGATGCGATCTTGCGGTAGGCGCCGCTGCGAACGGCGGCAATGGCGGCAGTCTCGCGGTCGGTCATGTCAAACGCATTGAATTGGAAATACGCAATGAGGTCAACACCGGTCGGCAACATCTCGAGTTCGCGGTCCAAGTCAAAAATCACGGCGATGCGCACGCCGTCCACGTCGAACACCGGCGGCGCCCAACGCGTGTCGTTGTTCTCGCCACGCTGCAGGGCAATGCTCGAACGCGCCGGCACCACATGACCGTCCTTGAGCATCATGTAGTCGAGCAGCGGCTGGCCCTCAAACGAAACCGCCGCGGGCACGATGCAGATCATGTCAAGCTCCTGGATACGCTCGGCGACACCAGTCAAGCCGGCAAGCATGTCGTGCTCAAAGTCGGCAGTGCCCACCAGGCCCCCGGGCATGGCGCCCATAAAGAGCGGAGCCGGCACGCACAGCACGCGTGCCCCGCGCTCGTGGGCCAGACGAGCCTGGTCCTCGATGCGGCCGCAAATGCCCTCAATATCACCCAGGCGCATATCGATCTGTGCAAGTGCGAGCTTCATGGCTCAGCCCTTTCCGTCGTAAACCATCGTTGTCGTAGTAAAAGCGCCGGCCGCATGATGCAGTCGGCGCTCGCATGTGCATATGCTAGCTATGATACCCCGAGCGGGGACGCGCTCCTAGAACGTCGCGGACCACAGCCCATGCAGGTTGCAATAGGCATAGACGGTGCCGGTCTTGGAGCCGCCGGCAAAAAACGTCGCGGGCTTCATGCCGGGCTGGAGGTAATGGACCTCCAGACGGCCCTCGGCCTCAAGGGCGATCCACTCGATGTAGTGCTCGGGCAGGCTGGGGTGCTCGACCGAGCCAACGCGTGCGCGAATCACGTGACCGTCGCGCTCGGTCTCGACAACAGGCACGTGCTTCTCGTGCGCCGCGTCCTCAGTGTTTGCGGTCAGTTCCGTGCAACCGGCAGGGGTTGCAACGTCGTTGCCAAGGGCGGCAATGAGCTTGCCGTCGGGGTCCTTATAGAATTTCGCCATGATGTTCTCCTTTGCTGATGTGCCGATGTTCTCGATGCTTCTTATGCCCAAAGGCGCGCGAACCATCCACGGCATCGCAAATGAACACATAACGAGCGGGGACGATGGGGCAACGTGCGCTATCCGCCCTGGCGGCCCCACCCGAGCGGGTTAGCGCCCGTCGCCGCCGAGCAGTGCCAGAACATCCTCGCGGGTAAACAGCGCCGAGGAGATGCCGTCGCCGCCGAGCACGCTGTTGACCAGGTCGCGTTTGGACTCTTGCATCTGCATGATGCGCTCCTCGATCGTGTCCTTGGCGATGAGCTTGTACACGGTCACGGTATGTTGCTGGCCAATACGGTGCGCACGGTCGGTCGCCTGGTCCTGCGCGGCCACGTTCCACCACGGGTCGTAATGGATGACCACGTCGGCAGCCGTCAGGTTAAGGCCCACGCCACCCGCCTTGAGCGAAATCAAGAACACCGGCACCTCGCCCGCTTGGAACTGCGCGACCATCTTGGCGCGGCTCTCCTTAGACGAAGCGCCCGTGAGCTTAAGAAAGCCGACGTCCTCCTTGGCCAAGCGCTTGCCGATAATATCGAGCATGCCCGTGAACTGGCTGAACAGCAGAATGTGGTGCCCGCCGTCGAGCGCACCGTGCACGAGCTCCATACAAGCGTCGAGCTTGGCGCTCCCCGCCTTGTAGTCCTCGTAGTGCAGGTGTGGGTCACAGCAGATCTGGCGCAGTTTGGTGAGCTCGGCGAGCACCTTGAGCTTGTCCTTCTTAAACTCGGATGCCTCACGATGCTGCACCTGCTGGGCGATGCGGTCCTGGTTGGCCAGGTAGAGCTTGCGCTGCTCGCCGGTGAGCTGTGCCATGACGGTGTCCTCGATCTTCTCGGGCAGGTCGGCCACCACGTCTTCCTTAACACGGCGCAGCACAAACGGCGACACGAGCGACTGTAGGCGAGCGGCGCTATCGCCCTCGGCATGCTCGACGGGGCTCTCAAAGCGCTTGGCAAACGACTCGCGCGTCCCCAAAAGGCCCGGCATCAAGAAGTCGAAGATGCTCCAGAGCTCGGACAGGCGGTTTTCGATGGGCGTGCCCGTCAGGGCAAAGCGCACGCCGGCCGGCAAGCGCTTGGCAGCGCACGCCACCTGCGTGAGCGGGTTTTTAATGTACTGGGCCTCGTCGAGCACGACGCGGGCAAAGTCCTGCTCGGCATACTCGTCGATATCGCGGCGCATGAGGTCGTATGACGTCACGACCACGTTATGCTCGGCCACGCCGGCGATCTGCACGCGGCGTTGAGCCTTGGCGTCCACAATGGCGCACACGTCGAGCGAAGGCGCGAAGCGCTCCAGCTCGGCAGTCCAGTTATACACGAGCGACGCGGGGCATACCACGAGCGTGGGCTTGGCGTCTCCCGCTTCCACGCGCGCCAGGATATGCGCGATCATCTGCAGGGTTTTGCCCAGGCCCATGTCGTCGGCCAAAATGCCGCCGAGGCCCAGGTGCTCGAGCGAGCCGAGCCACTGGTAGCCATCGACCTGGTAGCCACGTAGCGTGGCCTTGAGAGATGCCGGCACCGTAAAGTCCATCTTGCCGAGCGTATCCAGGCGCTCGACGGTGCGGCGGAACGCAGCGTCGCGATCGGCTTCGAGCGCGGGCGTGCGCGCGAGCATGCTGTCGACGAACAGGGTACTCGACGCGGGAAGCGACACGCCATCGAGCAGATCGACGGCATCGACACCCAGGTCCTCGGCAAGACCAAACGCGGCGCGCGCCCCCTCATCCAGGCGTACGATGTCGCCGGACGTCAGGCGCGCAAACGTCTGATGACGCTTGTAGGAGTCGAGATAGATGGCAAGATCTGCCGCCGAAAGACCGCTCGCGCCCAGTTCGACATCGAGCAGGTTGCTCTTGACGGTCGCGCGCACCGAAAGCTTGGGCGCAGGGCGCACCGAGATCTGGCGCAGGCGGTCGCTGAGCATGACCTCGCCCAGCTCGGACAGGGCAGACAGGCCCTCGGTAAGCAGGCAGAACAGGCTCTCGTCATCGCGTTCCTCAAACGCCAGGCCGCCCTCGTGGAAATCGAAGTACATGGCAGCCGTGTCCATAACGCGAAACTCTGCCACCTCGTCGCGCGGCGGCACGCCCGGGCGCTGGTCTTCGAAGGGGCTTCCCGGAGCGCCCAGGCCAAAGAGATCTGCCGACCAGTCGCCGTAGGTAACCGTAATTTTGCAGGTCACGAGCCCGTCGTCGACACCGATTGACATGGCAAAGCTCGGCTCGGGCGCCACGGTATCGAGCGCGGCGGGCGCGGTGAGGTCGGTGTAGTCGCGCAAAATGGGCAGCGCCATGCGGCAGAACTCACCCACCTGCTCGACGGCGATATGGACCGGCGTGCGACAGGGCAGCAGACGCGACAGAAACGGTGCGGCATGCTGGGCAAACGCCGCATCGGCGCGGCGCGCGCGGTGCGTGTCAACCAGATAGGCAACGTCGCCCGAGACAAAGCAGTACATATCGGCGGGCAGACGCAGGTCGTAGCTGCCACCGGCCGCCGGCGCGATCTTGGCGGCAAGGAGCGGCGGTTGTTTTGCCGAGGCCTCGTCCTCCCCCACCGGCGACAACTCAACCGCTACCTCATAGGAACGATGCGTTGTCGTTCCCCGCGACCAGGCGGGCTCAAAGGAAATGGTCCGGCCAGGTAGCAAGTCCAGCATGTATACGATGTCATGCTCGGACAGCGGCAGCTGGCGCTCGGCGACAAAGCCGCTGCGTGCAAAATCGTACGACGCCGAACGCGAACTCGTGATGTCGCTCAGATACACAACCGTTGCCACAACAAGGTCGAGCAGGCGCACCGAAACCTCGTCAAAGGCTTCGGGCGTATGGACAAACGTGAGCTTCTTGCCGTACGAGAAGGTGCCGCCTCGGACATAGGCATCGGCCATGCCGTCGATATCCTTGACCACGTAGGAGACCGATCCACAGCGAATGCGGAACTCGAGCGCCCAGCTAAAGCGGTCAGCGAACAGCGGATTGTAGTACGGCACCAACGAGGGCTCCAATGCCGCTTTGGGGGCGTCGGGATCAACGGCACCGGCAAGCTTGCGGCGCATGCTCGCCAGCTCATCCATGCGCGCGTCCAAAAGATCGGAGAGCGCCGCCACAAGGCTCGGGCTCGTGGGGACGGGCGCCGGGAAGGGAAAGTTGGGGTTGACGGCCGGCGCGGCGGACATGGCGCGCGCGGGCTGTTTCGGCTGCGCCGTAAACGTGCGAACCGGCGTGCGCAAACCTTCGACGGGCTCGGCGCCGCTGGCATCCAAATACGCCAGCGCCGTGGCAATAGCGTGCTTACACATACCGGGATAGCGGTATGCGGCGGGGCAGTCGCAGTCGTAGTCGATAACCTCGTGCTCGTCCATGTCGAGCGCCACGTGCGTCTTGTACAGGTAACCGCGCGAGCCGCGCACCGCGCCCTCGACCGTCACGTTTTTGGAGAAGCGCGAGCCGCTGTCCTCGATCGACAGCACGGCACCGTTGAGCATGAGCGAACGCCCCTTCATAAAGGTGCCGCTCAACGCCGCCTCTTTGCGAAGCGCCTGCACAAACGTCCCCTGCGCCATCACTTCCTCCAATCTCACCCGGGGTAGCTTAGATCACCGTCACGCGGCCCTGGTTACCCACAATGGCCTTGGCCTCGGCCAGCAGCGGAATCGAACGCGCGTTGACCTTGGCAGGTACCTCGGCACGCAGCACGCGCCCGTCCACCTGCTCGATAAAGATCTCCACGCGGTCGCCGCCCGGGCTAGCGGTGAGCACCGTGGCCAGGCGCGCCATATTGCCCTGGCTAAAGCGGCTGTTGGGCACCATGACCTCAAACACCTTGGGCTTGTTGTTCTCCTCGTTGAGCTCGAGCGGCACGATCTCCTGCGCGATGATCTGGTCGCCGCGGTCCGAGCGCTCGAGCTTGCCCTTAATGCGCACAAAGGCATCGGACAGCTGCGCGCCGGTCTCGGGATCGACCTCGCCGTACAGGTACCCCTCGGCCTCCTTGTAGGTCTTGGGGAACACGACGACGGTGGCCTCGCCTTCCATGTCCTCGAGCTGCACGATGCCCATGGGGTCACCGTTTTTGGTCACGCGCTTGGACACGCTCGAGACCATGCCGGCCCACCACAGCGCCTTGCCCTCGGGAATTTCCTGGTTGATGGTGCCGCCCGTAGGATTCTGAACTTCGTAGCCGGTGTCGATCTGCGAGAACGAGAAGTCACGCGCCTTGGCTAGTGCATACTCAAACGGGCGTAGCGGGTGGTCCGAGACATAGATGCCCAGAACCTCCTTCTCCTGACTCAACTTAAGGTGGCGGTCCCATTCCTGGCCATCCGGATCGGGCACGCTCACCTCAAAGCCCGAGCCCTCAACGTCGCCAAACATATCGAAGAACGACGTCTGGCCGCTCGCGCGATCCTTCTGGCGCTTTACCGCGGCATCGATGATGTTCTCGGGGTTGTTCTTGTCCACAAAGTGCATCATCTGGCGACGCGGATACCCCGTGGAGTCGAAGGCGCCTGCCTTGATGAGCGATTCGATCACGCGGCGGTTGGCCTGGCTGGAGTCCACGCGCTCGACAAAGTCGTGCAGCGTTTTAAACGGGCCGCCCGCCTCGCGCTCGGCGATGATCGCCTGCGCCACGCCGGTGCCCACGCCGCGGATGCCGGCCAGACCAAAACGCACGCCTTCCTTGGTAGCCGTGAACTCGGTGCCGGACTCGTTGACGTCTGGCGACAGCACGGGAATGCCATCGTGACGGCACGCCGAGACGTAGTGAACGATCTTGTCGGTCTTGCCCGTATAGGACGTCAGAACGGCCGCCATGTACTCATGCGGATAGTGTGCCTTGAGCCACGCCGTCTGCATAACCAGGATGGCGTAGCCGGCGGAGTGCGACTTGTTGAAGGCGTAGGACGCGAACTCGAGAACATCGTCCCAAATCTTCTGGGCGACCTCGCGCGTGTAGTTGTTCTTGATAGCGCCGTTCATCCAGTGGTCGTAGGTGGTCTCGTCCGAGCCATCCTCCCAGTGCAGCACCGTCGACGTGAGCAGCTTGATCTTTTTCTTAGCCACGGGTTTACGGATACGCGAGTCCGATTCGCCCTTGGAGAAACCGCACATCTCGACGGAGATGAGCATAACCTGCTCCTGGTAGACCATGGTGCCGTAGGTTTCGCCCAGGATGTCGTCCAGGCGGTCGTCGTAGGAGACGGCCGGCTCCTTGCCGTTCATACGGTTGATGTAGGACGAGACCATGCCGGCGCCCAGCGGGCCCGGGCGGTACAGGGCGATCAATGCCACGACGTGCTTGTACTCGGTGGGCTTCATGTTCTTGATCGTGGCCGTCATGCCGGCGGACTCGACCTGGAAGACGCCGGCAGTGTGACCGGAGCCCATGAGCTTAAAGATCTCGGGATCGTCAAAGGGGATCTCTTCCTCTTTGATGTCGATACCGAAGTTCTTTTTGATGTTTGCCTTGGCCTTGGAGATAACCGTCAGCGTGCGCAGGCCCAAGAAGTCCATCTTGAGCAGGCCCATGTCGGCAACGGTATGGCCCTCGTACTGGGTAATCTCGACGCCGCCCTTGGTGTCGAGCTTGGTGGGCACATGTTCGTTGACGGGGTCGCGGCAGATCAGAACGGCGCACGCGTGCACGCCCTCGCCACGGGTGAGGCCCTCAATCGAGAGCGCCGTGTCGATGATGCGGCGGGCGTCGTCGTCCTTTTTATAGGCCTCGGCAAAGTCGGGGTTAAACAGATCCTCTTTGCCGGGTTGTTTTTCGAGTACCTGCTTGAGCTTGACCTTGGGGTCGCTCGAGACCATCTTGGACAGGCGCTGGCCCATGTAGACCGGGTAGTCCAGAACGCGCGCGGCATCGTTGATGGCCTGCTTGGCCTTAATGGTCGAGTAGGTGATGACGTGGGTGACCTTCTCGGGGCCGTAGAGCTGGCGAACGTGCTCCACGACCTCGAGGCGCCGCTCATCGTCGAAGTCCATATCGATATCGGGCATCTCGGTACGCTGCGGGGACAGGAACCTCTCGAACATCAGGCCGTTCTCGAGCGGGTCGAACGCGGTGATGTTCATGGCGTAGGCGACGATAGCGCCGGCGGCCGAGCCACGGCCGGGGCCGACGCCGATGCCGTTGTCCTTGGCCCATTGCACGTACTCGGCGACGATGAGGAAGTAGGCGGCAAAGCCCTTGTCGCAAATGACCTTGTATTCGTACTCAAAGCGGTCTTTGATGTTGACGCCACCGATCTCGCGCGTGGCCCAGTCGTCACCATAGTGCTGGCGCAGGCCCTTCTCGCACTCGCGGCGGAACTGGCTCTCGTGCGTCTCGCCGGGATCGAGCAGCGGGAAGCGCGGCAGGATGATGGAGTCCCAGTCCAGCTCTACGTAGCACTTGTCGGCGATCTCGAGCGTGTTGTCGCAGGCCTCGGGGCAATACGGGAACATCGCCCGCATCTCCTCCTCGGTCTTCATATAAAACTCCGAGCCGGTCATGCGCATGCGGTTGGGGTCGTCGACCTTGGCGTTCATGCCAATGCACATGATGACGTCCTGCACCGGCGCGTCCTCGCGGCGCAGGTAGTGGAAGTCGTTGGTGGCAATGACTTTGACGCCCACCTGCTTGGCGATATCGATGAGCGTGCGGTCCATCTGCTCGTCGGTCAGGCCGTTGTCGGTGGTGATGCCGTGTTCCTGGATCTCGATATAAAAGTCGCCGGGTTCGAAGGTATCGCGGAAGGTCTCGGCCCACTTGATGGCGCCCTCCATGTCACCGCGGTCGATGTATTTGGGAATGATGCCCGCGATGCAGGCGCTCGTGCAGATCATGCCCTTGGCATGGCGGCGCAGGTTGTCGAGCGTCACGCGGGGCTTGTAGTAAAAGCCCTGCACGGCGGCCTCGGAAACCGTCTGCATCAGGTTGACGTAGCCCTCCTGGTCCTTGGCCAGGAGGATCATGTGGTAGAGCTCGGGCTTGTGGTCGCGGGCAAGGGTCTCGTCCGGCGTAAAGTAGACCTCGCAGCCAAAGATGGGCTTGATGACCAGGGGCGGCTTGAGCTCGTCGATGTTGCCCTTCTCATCCCACATGGCCATGTCCTTCACATACTGGGCATGCTCGCGCGGGTTTGCCTCGGGATCGGGCTCCACCAGCTCGTCGCGGCGATCCTTTTCCAAGAAGGCCTTGTCGTGGCTCCAGGTTTTGTACTCGGGTGTGTTGTGGTTGACGGCGTCGCAGGCCAGCGCCAGATCGGGCACGCCGTACATGTAACCGTGGTCGGTAATGGCCACGGCGGGCATGCCAAGCTCAACGGCACGGTTGACCATATCCTGGATACGGGTTGCGCCGTCGAGCATGGAGAAAACAGTGTGATTGTGCAGATGGACGAATGCCATGTGATGAGCTCCGATGCGGGTTCGTGTTCTGACTGAACGATTTTACCCCACGGCACGGACAGCACCCGAACCTAGCCAAACCCACACGGCTCCTATTGAGTTGCGGTGAAATACGGACTGTTTGCCGGCTTTTTTGGCCAAAACAGTCCGTATTCCACCGCAAGTTATTGAGGGCTAGAGGCTGTAGGTGACCACCTGAGGCTCGCACGGGTTGGCGAGGTCGACTTGCTCCACGCGGACGAACTTGACGGTCACGGCCTCAAAGCCCGCCTTGTGCAAAACATCAGCGTAGACGCGCGCCTGCAGGGCGTGCTTCTCCTGCAGCTGTTCCGGCGTCTCGTCCGGCGTGCCGCCCGTCTTGTAGTCGATGACCAGCGCGCATGACGAATCCGCCGGGTTCGTCGCCAAAGCATCGATGGCGCCCTCGGCATATGCACCGTAGCGAGCGATGTCTTCATCCTCGCAGCCCAGCGAAAAGAACGGCACCTCGGCGCGAACGCACGGCCAGGCAAGTAGCTCGGCACGGACCGCCGACTTGAGCCAGCGATCCAGGGCAACGTCGAAGCGTTCGCGCTGTTCCGGCGTCAGGCGCCACAGGCGAGCCAGGGCGTCGGCACGCTCGGCGGGCAGCTCATCGGCACCCATCTCGATCAGCCACTGGCAGGCGGCATGGAAGGCCGAACCCAAGGCCATGGGATTGCCGGCGGGCTCGACAGCGGCCACGTCCGCATCCGTCATTTCCGAGCCATCCGACTCGGCATCATCGCCAGCCTCGTCCATGGGCACGCGCGCCTCGGCGGCACGGTCCTCGGCCTCGGCATGCAGCGCCGCGGCAATTGACGAGTAGCTGTACGAATCGCGCACCGGATACGGGCAGGCGCCCATGCGCACGCCCACCGTCTGGGGATACACGAGCTCAAACGCATCGGGCTCGGGGTCGGCAGGGCCGGGAACGGCGGCGCGGGCATCCGCACCGGCGCCCCCCGGCTCCGCATCGCCGCGGACAAGCCTGCCCTCGGCATCCAGAGAAGCATTGGCCTCAAACGCCTGCTCGCCAAACGTAAAGTCCGCCAGCGAGATGAGCTCGTAGTCGCCCGGCTTGGAGTTGTCGAACACCAGGCGGTCGGCATCGAGCTGCGGCATGTCCAGAGCGTCGGTAGGCAGAATACGACGCAGCACGTCATAGGTCAGATCGGTCTCGACGTCGAAGGTCGGCGCCGTCACCTTGCCGCGGCTCACGCCGGCATCCATCGCCAGAATGACCAGCTCTCGCGCACGCGTCATGGCGACATAGAGCAAGCGAGCCCGCTCCTCGAGCGAAAGCTGCAGGTCGTCGTTACGCAGGCGGGCAAATGCCTCGGCGGGAGAGCCCGTCGCACAGACGTCCTCCATGAGCTCTGGCGGCAGCCACAGCGACGTGCCCTTGCCCTTAAACGCGTGCTCAAACTGTTTTTTGACGTCATCGCCCTTCACGAACGTGCCGTCCGCGAGTTTAACGCCGTCGAAGCGCGCCGGCAGCGCCACGACCTGCGCTCCGCCCTCGACACGCCCCATCTGAGCCGCACCCGAGGACTTACGCACGCCAAAGCACTCCGCAACCGCCACGACCGGATACTCCAGGCCCTTGGAGGCATGCACCGTCATGATGCGCACCGCGCCGTCGCCCTCCTCGTTGAGGGCACCTGGGGCCTCCTTGCCCGCCAAGAAGCGGTCGAAGGCAAGCGCAATGGAACGCGGCGAGTTACCGAACTCGGCCTCCGCCTCGGCCACGGCATCGAGCGCCTTAAGCACGTTGGCGGCAATGGCCCTGCCCTCGGGACCACGCTGTGCCAGACGCACAAACCAGCCGGAGGCGTTGACAGTATCGCGCGCGATGGCGGCGAACGAATCGCGCCCCACACGGCGAAGCGCGTAGCGCAGCACCTCGCGGGCGCGCGTCACGAGCGGCAAGTCTTGCAAACCCGGCACATCGAAATCGCTCATGATACCCGCATCGATGTTGCGGCGCGAGGTCTCCCCCGTCTGGTCGTCCAGCTTGGTCGCCAGCGCCAGGAACTCCTGGGCGCCGAGCGCAAACATCGGCGAGGCGAGCAGCGGCATAAGGCCCTGCGCCGTATCGGCCGGATTGGCGAGTGCGCAGACCAGGGCACGCACCGTCTGCACCTCGGCTGCCTGGGCAAAGACCGAGCCGCCTGCGATCACGCAGTCGAGCCCCTGGTCGCGGAAGGCCTGCGCATAGACATCGGCGTTGGTCATGCGGCCCAGCAGCAGGACCATGCTGCCCTGGGGCTGGCCCGCTTTAACGAGTGCTTGGAATCGCTCCGCAATCGCGCGAGCTTTCGCCTGCGTTCGCTCCTGCGTACTGCCACCGGCAACGAGCAGCGCCTGGCGGCGCGATGCCTTCGCCTTGAGCTTGTCCTCGCGTTCGTCGCTCGGTTCAAGATCCAAGAACCCCTGCATCAAACCACCGGTGTCGCCGTCAAAGACGCGCGCCACATAGCGCAGCACCTCGTCGTGGCTGCGGAAGTTGCGTACAAGCTTGACGAGCTCGCCGGCGGGGGCATCGGACGTGGCGACCGTCTCGGGCGCCGTCGTCGAACCCACCTTGCGCTCCTGGCGACGGAACACCTCGACCTCGGCACCACGGAAGCGGTAGATCGACTGCTGCGCATCGCCTACGGTGCACAGTGCGCGCTCCCCCGCGCCCGTCAGGTAACGGATCAAATCGACCTGCATCTGGTCGGTATCCTGGAACTCATCGATCATGACCATCTTAAAGCGACCCTCATAGGCCGCTCGAATAGCCGGGTAGTCGCGCAGCGCCTCGTACGCCATACGCAGTAGGTCGTTGTTATCGAGCGCGGACTGGCCGGCCTTCAGCGCGCGATACTCAGCCTCCACGGAACGGGCCAGGCCCACCAGCGCATCGAGCGCGGGACCACCGCAGGCCAGCACGATATTGATAAACGCATCGGCAGCCTCGGCCTTGAGCAGCTCCACCTGCTCCTTAGGAAACGCCTTGCTCGCCCGAGGCATGCTGCACGACATCATGAGTCGCGCTGCATCCTCCATGGTTTTGCCGCTCGCCTCAAACGCGTCGATGGCATCGAGTGCCACCTGCGCTTTCTCGGTCGCGGCCTTGCTCGCACCCAACGCCGCGCGATAGGCGTCGGCAAGCGCAGAGGTGTCGGCCTGGCCGCGCGCCACGCACACATCGTCCATGCCGCCCGGCAGCTGGCTCGATAGCTCCAGCAGGTCGCGCACCAGACCTTTGATGGTGGTACCGGCGCCAAACGGCCCGCCCTCGCCCGCCATGGGATACCAAGCGTAGAGGGCCTTAAGCGAGGCGGCGAGCTCAGGCGCGGCATCGGGCGCCGTCGCGCGCCCCAGCACATGCTCGACAGCCTGATCCATAAGCTCATCGGTATCGGTAAGCACCGTGAACTCGGGATCGATGCCCAGCTCCAACGCATGCGCGCGCAGGATGCGCGAACACATACCGTGAATGGTCGAGATCCAAGCGTCGTCGACGGTCAGGGCCTCCTCGTCCATACCCTCTTCGATAAGCGCGCGACGCACGCGGTCGCGAATCTCGGCCGCGGCATCTTTGGTAAAGGTAATGGCGAGCACCTGGTCCAGATGCTCGACAAACGGACCGGATTCGGGCGAGAGCGCGTAGACGATGCGGCGCGTGAGGGTAAAGGTCTTGCCCGAACCGGCACCCGCCGAGACAAACAGCGGACGGTCGAGCGTTTTGACGATCTGCAGCTGTTGCGGCATCAAAGTCGAAAGATCCATGGTCTACACGTCCCTCCTTACAAACGTTCCTTCGTGGTTATACGAGCAGCGCGCATGCGCGGCCTGAGCCGACGTCGGGTCGACGGCGGCAACGTCGCCTGCCTCGAGTTCGTGCAGGCGCTCGGCGATGCCGGCCTCCACGCGATCGAGCAGGGCGTCGAAGTCCATGCTGCCACCCTCGCCGGGAAAGCCCTTCTTAAGCCCCGGGATGCGGCCGTCACCACGCTCCTCCTCGAGCAGCTCGGCACTCGCGGCGCCGCGCAGCGCCGGTTTGCCGCCCTTGGTCGAAAAATAGAGCGCCGCACGGGCATCCAGATCCAGCGCCCGGCGCATGGCCTGGGCGTAGATGAGTGTCTGGGTATGGGGCGGCAGCCAGCGCGGGTCGTCGATGGGGGCCTCGCCCGACTCCTCGTCGCGCACCGTAGGATCGGCGAGCTTAAACTCCTCGACACCCGAACGATGCTTGTAGTCGATTACCACGGCGCGATTCTCGGCATCCACATCCACGCGGTCGATGCGCCCGCCGAGCGGCCAACCGGCATACTCGACCTGGAGCTCGTTGAACGCAAACTCCAGATAGCGCGGCGCGAAGGGCGCGAGCGCCTCGGACTCGTAGGCGAGCACGCCTTCCAACTGCGGCAGAATCTCGGCCACCTGACGCTCCTCCACCGGGGAGAGCGGCACCACCGGGCCCTCGGTACCGCGCTTGCCGGCGTGCTCGGCCAGGGTCTCGGCAAAGACCTCGTGCAGCAGCTCCTTCGCGCGCGGCAGATTCATGGGCGTCACGCGCTCCATGCCCTCCTGCGGAAGACGCGCATGCAAGTGCTCCAGCACGTCATGGACAAAGTTGCCCTTCTCCATGTTGCCAAAGCCCGCATCGATGGACTGGGGCTTGATGCGATACGACACGAACCAGCACAGCGGGCAGGTGGAGTAGGCCTCGATCTGCGAGGCGGACGTCAGGCGCGGCACGAGCGGCGCGTCCTCGCCCTCGTCGTCGCGACGATGCAGGACCAAATACGGCACGGCCTCGGCACTCAGATGCTGAGGGGCTTCACAGGTCACGCGCTCGCGCTTGAGACCTTCGCCTGCCGCGGGATCGAAGTCCCTTACGATATCGCCCTCACCCACACACTTCGCCTTGTCGGCGCCAACGGCCTTAGCGTCGTCAGCGGCCTTGTCGGCGTCAGCGGCCTTGTCGGCGTCAGCGGCCTTAGCATCGTTAGTGGCCTCGGCATGCGCCCGCAACTTGGTCCACACGGCAGCCGGGTAGCACTCGCGCGCCTGGCGATCGTGCGTCACGCGGGCAAGCGCAACCGGACCACGCGACGCTTGTATCGCGCGGCCAAAGCGTGCGCGCAGCAAGGCCGCAGGCTCAAGCGTCACACCGCTGCGATCTAACTCTGCCGTCAGCGTGGCCAGCGGACCCTCCTCATGCGAGAGCGGATAGCTGTCCAGATCGACATCGGCAAACAGGACGGCATCATAGCTACCGGGGCGCAGAGCTGCTGCATCGGCAAGCGATGCAAAGCGCACCTGGGCGCGCGGCGCACGGTCGACCTCAAATGTCTCGTAGTCATATGCCGTACTGCGCTTGTCCACCTTGGTTCGAACGCCATCGAGCACGGGCACGGCCGCGGCCTGCGACACGTCGAGCGCGCGGGCGCCATTCATAAGGATGTCGATGGCGTGGCGCAGCAGGGCCACCTCCGTCTGGCGACGGGCTTGGCCATCCAAGCTGCCCAGCGAGCGATCGGGCAACGCCTCGACAACGGCAAGCATGGCCTTGAGCGCCGTCACGGGCTTGTCACGCCACAGCGCCTGGAACACGTCCGAGACCACGCACGGAACGTTCTTAAACCAGTTCTCGTCGCTCGCCGCTTTACGCGCGCCCCTCACCTGGCCCTGCACGCTCTGCAGCAGGCTCTTGACGCCCGCAGTGGTCTTGCTGCGCGACAGTCGCATATTCTTGTCGAACGTGCGCGCGCTGGCGGCATCAGCGCCCGAAAGCGGACTGTAGATCCAGTCGGTAAGCTCCGGCGCGGGCCACCACTCGGTCTTTGACGCCATGCCCTCGTCGGCGGCCTTCATGCGCTCGATCAGGCCGGCGAGCGCCGCAAACTGCCTGCCCGCAATGGATTGGGAAAACGCCGTGAACTCAACTGTCTCGGCAGCGATATGACGAGCCGCCAGACGAGAGGCGAGCTCACCGAACAGCTGGGGTGCCCGGGCAGAAACAACGAGCACGCGCGCGGGGTCGGCAGAGGCGCCGGCGGCGCCGTTGACCTCGGAACCCCGGCACGTTTTTACCAGATCATCAATTGCGTCCGCATAGACATGAGCACGGGCATGGGGACCGGCGACCTCAATAAAGACTGGCTGAGCGGCAGTCCCGCAAGCGACATCAGACGCGACGGCGTCCTCCCCCAGCGGCGCGGCCTCAAACAGCACGCCGCGGGCATCAAATGCCGCGGCAAGCTCCTCACGCATCGCCGCCTGCTCGCGGGCAAGCAGCACGACGACCTCTCCCCCATTGTTCGCCACGGCAGACAGCAGCTCGAGCAGGCCGTGCGTAAACGACGTGACACCGCGCACGCATACGGCGCGGGTGCACGCCGGCAGGTTATCGGCCAGGGCACCGGCCATAATGTCGGCCGCCTCGCAGGGCTCGACCATATCTCGACGGTCCAAACCGCGCGCATAGGCGCACAAAAGTTCAAACACGCGAGCCTCGGCGTCGCTTCTGGGCTTGGGCTTGCAAACGTTGTCGCAGCAACGCTCGGCACCTGTCCCTGCCACACCCGGCAGCACATCGCGAGCCATACGCGCGAGCATACGCACCGTGCCCTGGCTGCGCGAAAGCGGCTGCAGGTCGGCGTCGTCGAGACGCGCTACCATGTCCGAAAACAGCATCTGGCGCTGCAGGTTGTCGACGAAACCGCGCCCGTCGCCCAAAAGCTCCCAAAGCGAGCGAAGCCACGACGAAGGGGTCTTGTAATCGATACCCAGTGAAACCCCAACTTCCGCCGCATCATGACGGCACAGATCGAGCTCGGCAAACGTAGGCGCCAGCAAAACGGCACGCCCGTGGCGGGCAACCAGGTCGGCGAGCAGCGCCGCCTCGGCATCGCTCAAATCCGCGCCGGCGTTGGTGGTATAGATTCGAACAGGCATGGTCCTCCACTCAAACCGTTCGCAATAATCAGTGCTTCCATCCTACCCGCCCGCGCGGACACATTTGCCCCACGCCAACAGATTTCCTCCGTCCCCAAGGGATCAAAAAACCGCCCCCGAAGGGACGGTTCTGCGCAATTCGTTTTTGTCGCTGGCCTACTCGCCATCCTCCAGCTTGATGAGGATCTTGCGATAGCCGCCGTACTCGCCGTTGAGTGCCTTGGACACGCGGCTCACCGTAGTGGACGAAGCGCCGGTGCGGGCCTGAACCTCAACATAAGGCTCGCCCTCATCCAGATAACGCGCAACCTGCAGACGTTGCGAAAGATCGCAGATCTCGCGCGGCGTGCAGATATCGGTCAAAAACGCCTGGATATCCTTCTCGTCATCCAAAAGACTAAATGCGTGGACCAGCTGCTTGACATCAGGCTTGTCAAACATGTTCTCGATATTCATCGATCACCGCCAAACCCGCCATAAGGCATCGAAGTTGATACTGACATCGGGCATCGTTCGCCCGTTCTATGCAATAGGGCAACGCCTGTGGCTTTTGCCCGTAGCAGTGTAGCACACCACCAAACTAAAGCGACAAGACTCTCTGCCAGCGGCGCGTTTTTCAGGACGAACGCCGTTTTGAAACCGAATGCGCACGTAAGCTCCACGAATATCTGAGACAATGGGCGGCCGAACAAGGCGGCACACCCGAGCGGCCGTCCAAGCCGCCGCAGCAAACCGCTTCACGCGACACCGACGCACCCTGCGCAAGAAAGGATTCACACCATGCGCTTTATGCTTAACTGGCTCTTTACCTCGATCGCCATCGCGATTGCCACGTTCCTCGTCCCCGGCATCCAGCCCTTCGGTTTTGCCGAGGCCTGGGTCTGTTTCGCCTTCGTGGGACTGTTCCTGAACATCGTCGATTCGCTCGTCAAGCCGTTTCTGACGGTTATCTCGCTGCCGCTCACGATCATTACGCTGGGTATTTTTCAGCTCGTAGTCAACAGCTTTATGCTCGAGCTGGCCAGCTATCTGTCGGTCAATCTGCTGGGCGCGGGTATCTCCATCGCCAGCTTTGGATCGGCCTTTATGGGCAGCATCCTGGTGTCCATCATGCGCAGCATCCTCGACAGCATCGCCGAGGGCTAAAACGGCCATTCCGGCCGCGCCCGTCTCAACAGCCCAAAACGAAGGCCGCCCATCACAAAAATGGGCGGCCTTCTTATTTGCCAAGTCTCAAAGGGCGAGAGAATCTGCCATTTCCACCCCGTCCCCAAATGGCAGGTGTGGGTTAGATGACGTAATCGTAGCCTTCGTTGGGAGCGACAAGTTGATCGAGCGTCACGCCATCGAGGTAGTCGTTGATGAGCTTGTCCAGGTTCTTCCACACATCGAGTGTGGGACACTCATCCGAACGCGAACAGCCCTTGCAGTCGCCGTCCAGGCATGCGACCGGTGCCAGACTACCCTCGGTCAGGCGCAGAATCTCGCCCACCGTGTACTGCTCGGGCGGGCGCGTGAGCACATAGCCGCCGCCCTTGCCGCGCATGCCCGAGAGCATATTGGCGCGCACGAGCGTAGCCAGAATATTCTCGAGGTACTTCTCCGAAATACCCTGACGCGCCGCAATCTCTTTAAGCGGGATACGGCCTGTCGCCTGGTGCTCGGCCAGGTCGACCATAACGCGCAGGGCGTACCTGCCCTTAGTAGAAACCAACATATATAGTGCTGCCTTTCGGTCTTTTAGTCCGTTGAAATTCTAGCCGAAAAATTGACTTTGAAAATACCCGTTCCGGTCAAGATGGTTAATCAACTTGCAATAATCTCCTATTTCCTATTGCATTACTAGGCTTTAGTGTCTACTATGCTTCCCAACAGCTAAACGAACAACCTATAAGGTTTGTGGGTTTCGCTGCTAGAAACACCGTAAAACCACACGGTATCCAGTCATTTGAACACTTTGGAGGTTCACCATGAGCAATGTTTACACGTCCATCGATCAGCTTATCGGCCACACCCCGCTTCTGGAGCTCACCCACTTTGAGGCCGACGAGGACCTCAGGGCCCGCGTGCTCGTCAAACTGGAATACTTCAACCCCGCCGGGTCCGTTAAAGACCGCGTCGCCAAGAACATGATTGACGAGGCCGAGAAGGCCGGCAAGCTCGTGCGTGGCGGCGACTACACCATCATCGAGCCCACGAGCGGCAACACCGGCGTCGGCATCGCCTCGGTGGCGGCGGCCCGCGGCTACAAGGTGATCATCACCATGCCCGAGACCATGTCCGTCGAGCGCCGCAAGCTGATGCAGGCATACGGTGCGCAGCTCGTGCTCACCGACGGCTCCAAGGGCATGAAGGGCGCTATCGCCAAGGCGGAGGAGCTGCAGAAGGAGACTCCCAACAGCATCATCGCCGGCCAGTTTGTGAACCCCGCGAACCCGGCCATTCACAAGGCCACGACTGGCCCCGAGATCTGGGACGACACCGACGGCAAGGTCGACATCTTCGTCGCCGGCGTTGGCACCGGCGGCACCGTGACCGGCGTGGGCGAGTTCCTCAAGGAGCAGAACCCCGAGATTAAGGTCGTCGCCGTCGAGCCCGCCACCTCCCCGGTGCTCTCCAAGGGCCAGGCAGGCCCGCACAAGATCCAGGGTATCGGCGCCGGCTTTGTGCCCGACGTCCTCGACACCCAGGTCTACGACGAGATCATCCCCGTCGAGAACGAGGACGCCTTTGCCACCGGCCGCGCCGTGGGCCACAAGGAGGGCGTGCTCGTGGGCATTTCGTCCGGTGCCGCCGTGTGGGCCGCACTGCAGCTGGCCAAGCGCCCCGAGAACGAGGGCAAGACCATCGTGGCGCTGCTCGCCGACACCGGCGAGCGCTACCTGTCCACGGCGCTCTTCCAGGACTAAGGGCCCGTCACTTGTCGATAGGCCCAAGGCACGCCGTTCTTCCCTCTCTTCTGGCAGCGGTTGATTTCCGATCTCAGCCGAACACATTGAG